>NZ_JBLTJC010000584.1:0-4496 GCF_048158785.1 Streptomyces colwelliae
TTCGTGGTCAGCGTGCCGTTGTCGTTCAGCGTGGTGGTCGAGCCGTCCGGGTTGGTGAAGGAGTCGCCCGGGTTGAGATGCGTGGTGGTGACGTTGCCCTCACGCTCACCAAGGCGGCCCCCTCGGTCTCCCTGACCAAGCAGGGCGGCACCTCGGGCGCCCTGCGCGTGAACCTCAACTGGGAGGTGCGCAAGCAGTTCTCGGGCTGGGGCAGCAAGCGCGGCCGGGCGGTCGCGATGCACGCGGACCTCGACCTCGACCTGTGCGCCCTGTACGAACTCGCCGACGGCCGCAAGGGCGTCGTCCAGGCACTTGGCAACGCGTACGGCTCCCTGGGGCAGCCCCCGTACATCCATCTCGACGGCGACGACCGCACCGGCGCGTCGGCGAGCGGTGAGAACCTCACCGTGAACCTCGACCACATCAAGGACTTCCGGCGCATCCTCGTCTTCGTGACCATCTACGAAGGCGCCCGTTCCTTCGCCGACCTGCACGCCACGGTGACCCTCCAGCCGCAGCACGGTGCCGCGATCGACTTCTCGCTCGACGAGTGCACGGTGCCCTCCACGGTGTGCGCGCTCGCGCTGATCACCAACACGGGGGGCGATCTCGTCGTGCAGCGCGAGGCCCGCTACCTCGTCCCCGACCGAGGGGTGAGTCCGCAGCGGACCGTGGACCGCATCTACGGGTGGGGCATGAACTGGACCCCAGGTCGCAAGTGAGCCTTCAGCTCTCGTCGCCGACGACGGCGTCGGGACGCGCGTACGTGCGGCCCTTCCAGGCCGCACCGCGTCCCCTGTAGTGCTGCACCGCGGAATCGACGGTCATCAGGAGGTACAGAAACGCGGTGAACGGCAGCAGGGGAGCGAGCCACAGCGGCTGCCCGTAGTAGCGGAGCATCGGGACGTACGTCCCTGTCATCACCAGCCACGCGAGACCGCCGAGGACCGCGGTCGCCGTACTCCCGACGGCCAGACCAGTGGACAGGGCCACCGGCGGCACGAGATACACCAGCGCCAGCCCGAGGACGGTGCCCAGGAGGAGCAGCGGGTTGTGCCGCAGTTGCGCGTAAGCGCTGCGCGAGACCATCCGCCACAGGTCGTGCAGCCGCGGATACGGGCGCACGCTGTCCACCCGCTCGGCGAGCCCCAGCCAGATGTGACCCCCGCCGCCCTTGACGGCCCGCGCGAGTGCCACGTCGTCGATCACCGCCTGCCGGATCGCGTCCGGGATCCGCGCCCGTTCGGCGGCGTTGGTGCGCAGCAGGACACAGCCGCCCGCCGCGGCCGCCGTCCGCGCCGACCGCCTGCCGATCCGGCGGAACGGATACAACTGCGCGAAGAAGTAGACGAACGCCGGCACCACGAGCCGCTCCCACAGACTCTCCACGCGCAGCCGTGCCATCAGCGACACGGCGTCGAAGCCGCCGGTGCGCGCCGCCGCCACCAACTCCCGCAGGCTGTCCGGGGCATGAGCGATGTCCGCGTCCGTCAACAGCAGGTACTCGGGCTCACGCGCGCGTGCCAGACCGACACCGTGCCGTACGGCCCACAGCTTGCCTGTCCAGCCCGCGGGCGGTTCGCCGGGGGAGTCCACGGTCAGCGGGAGCCCGCCGTGCCGGGACGCCAGCTCGCGGGCAAGCTCCCCGGTGCCGTCCGAACTGCCGTCGTCGACAAGGAAGATCTCCGCCCGCCCGGGATAGTTCTGGGCGAGGAGCGAGGGCAGACTCTCGCGCAGTACGGCGGCCTCGTCGCGGGCCGGGACGACCACGCAGACCGACGGCCAGTCGTCCGGGTCGGTGCGGGCCGGGAGTCTGATGTCGGTGCGCCAGAAGAAGCCCTGACACAACAGCAGCCACAGCCAGGCGGCGAGTGATCCGGCGGCGATCCACACGATGGCGCTCACGGGCGCAGTCTGCCCCACGGGAGCGGGTCCACAGAGGCCATCGTCTATCGTGGCCGGGTGAAGATCGCGCTGATGGACTCCGGAATCGGCCTTCTGGCGGCCACCGCGGCGGTACGGCGGGTGCGTCCCGACGCGGACCTCGTGCTCTCCCTGGACCCCGCAGGCATGCCCTGGGGACCGAGGACACCGGAAGACGTCACGGGGCGCGCACTGGACGTCGCCGAGGCCGCCGCCGCGCACCGGCCCGACGCCCTGATCATCGGCTGCAACACCGCGACCGTGCACGCCCTGACGGCCCTGCGCGACCGCCTGGAGCCCGGCATCCCGGTCATCGGCACGGTCCCGGCGATCAAGCCGGCCGCGGCCGGCGGCACGCCCTTCGCGATCTGGGCGACGCCCGCCACCACCGGCAGCCCCTACCAGCGCGGCCTCATCAAGGACTTCGCCGACGGCGTGCCGGTCACCGAGATCCCGTGCTGGGGACTGGCCGAGGCCGTGGAACACGGGGACGAGCCGGCCATCGACGCCGCCGTCGCCGCGGCCGCCGAGCTGACCCCCGACGATGTAACGACCGTCGTCCTGGGCTGCACCCATTACGAACTGGTCGCCGAACGCATCCGCGCCGCCGTGCAGCGCCCCGACCGCCCGCCGCTCGTCCTGCACGGCTCCGCCGACGCGGTGGCCGCCCAGGCGCTGCGCCGGATCGGTGAAAAACCCGCCCCCGAAGCGTTGCCCGACGGCACCGTGACGGTGCTCCTGAACGGCCGTGAGGGCGCGCTGCCCGCCGCCGCGTCGGTCTACGCCGAGGGCCGGCTCCTGCGGGCCGTCACCCCCGCCCACTGACCACCGGCGACGCACCCGACGCTGTGCGTCCACCATGTCGCCCCACAAAACGGTCACCCTCCGCAACGCCGTACCCGCGCAGCGAAACCTGAGTAGTCTCGTAGGCATGAGGGACCACCCCCGCGACGAAACCTTCCCGCAGACCGTGATCTGGACCGGACGCGCGACCAACCGGTTCCAGTGGCTGCTGGCGCTCGCCGGTGCCGCTTGCATGGCGCTCGGCATCGAGCTGGCCGTGGACTCCGCCTGGACGTCCGGCGTCGCCCCGCTCGCCATGTCCGTCGTCGGGTGCATCGCGGCCGGACTGCTCATGCTGTTCGGCACGCTCGCCTTCGTGCACGTCGGCCTGAAGGTGGACACGGAGTCCCTCGAAGTGCGCTGCGGTCACATCGGTGTGCCGCGCCGCCGCATCCCTCTCGCGAGCGTCGCGGGCGCCGAGTTCGCCCCGCACGTCACCCCGCGCCAGTGGGGCGGCTGGGGCTACCGCTGGCGGCCCGAGAAGGGCACCGCGGTCGTCGTACGGCGTGGTGAGGGCATCATCCTCAGGCTGTGGGACGGGCACACGTTCACGATCACCGTGGACAACGCGGAGGCGGCCGTACGGATCATCACGGACCGGCTGGTGCCGCCCACGTCCGGCGCGGCGCACTGACGCTTTCCCCGCCCGTCATGGGGCCAGTCGATCACCACGCGCGTGTGCGTCCAGTGCGGTGTGTGAGGGGTCGTCGGCGATCGGGTGGGCCGTGGCCAGCCCGGCCAGGAAACCGGCGCCGACCGACACCGAGGTGAAGCTCAGCGCGTCGCCGACCGAGGCCACGATCGCGAGCCCCGTCAGCGCGGCGGCCGCGGAGAGCGCGATGGGGGTGGAACGCGTGGTGCGCCACAGCGCGTGGAGCACCCAGCCGTACGCCGCCGCCAGCAGGAGCACGCCGACGATTCCCTGCTCGGCCGCCAGCTGAAGCGGCGCGGAGTGCGGCTTGCCGTCCGGGAGCAGCGCCTCGGCCGCCGCGCTGCTCAGTTCTCCGAAGCGTCCGGGGCCCACCCCCAGGGCGGAGTCCCGGTGAGCCATGTGCAGGGCGTCCTGCCACAGCTGGATGCGGTGCGGGGTCAACTGGCCCTCCAGGGACGCGGTCAGCCCGCCCGGGAGCACGTTTCCGGCGACGGCCCAGGTCGCGCCGGTCACCAGCGCCGTCGGCAGGCCCAGGCCCGCGATGCCCAGACCTCGGTGCCGCATCCGGCCGGCGGCGAGCGAGCACAGCAGTACCGCCGTGCACAGGACGAATCCCGCGAGCGAGCCGAGGACGCCCGCGGTGACGGTGATCCCGGCCGCCAGCAGCCGTAGCGCGAGCCGCAGGGCCGGTGCCGAGGCGGCCCAGGCGGAGCAGCACGCGGCACCCACGGCCAGGGTCAGCAGGGCCGCGGTCGCACCGGCGTGGCCCAGCGGTACGGCGAACTGGGGGCCCGGCGCGAGATGCGGTTCGGCCAGCGCCATGCCGAGGCCGGCCAGCGCCCCCACGCAGGGCGCGGCGACCGGTACGAGCGCTCCGGAGATCCGCCCCGACGCGTAACCGGCGGCGACCGCGAGGACCGCGAGCAGCACGCCCTCGGGGCGGCCGTCGTGCATGGCGGCGGTGATCAGCGACCACGCGGCACACGATCCGAGCACCGTGATGCCCGCCGCATCCGAAACGTTTCGTCTTTCACTGTCGGCGTCCGGACCGGTCGCCGACACCATCCCCGTGGAACCC
>NZ_JBLTJC010000585.1:0-4486 GCF_048158785.1 Streptomyces colwelliae
GGGGAGCCAGTGGATGGTGGTGCCCGGGGGTGCGGTGATCTCGTCCCGGACGTCCTCGGGGGCCGGGACTTCGAGGAACACCTCGGCCGGCAGCGCCTCGGGGGTCTGGGCGGAGCGTTCCAGGATGGAGGCAAGCGCCGGCAGGGCGCTCTCGTCACCGACAAGAAGCTGCCAAGCGGCGCCAGCGGTGGGGGCGTAGCTGTATCCCTCGTCCAGAAAGGACACCTTCGCCCCGGGCTGGGCAGCCAGTGCCCACTGGGGTTTGTGGGAGCCGTTGCTTTCGTGGAGCGAGATTTCGATGTCGAACGCTAGCGCCTGGGGCCTGAAGCGCCGGATTGAGTACGTCCTGACCCGCGGTCGCCGTTTGGCGGAGCCTTGCAGGGTGAGCTGGAGAATCCACCGCTCACTGCTCGGGAGGAAGACGTCGTCATCGTCGGGGTCGGCGAAGAAGAGGCGACCGGACTGGTCGAACCCGGACTGGTCGAGGTGCTGGACGTCGTCTCCGCCCAGCGTGATGGACATGAAATGCGGGCTGATCTGCTCACTGGCCTGGACGGTCAGCGACAGCATCTGCCGCCTGCGCGGGCGCTGGATTCGGGGAGTCATCGCCAGCAGCTCTCACGTCTGCGTGCGCGGGTCTCAATGCTCATGAGCCCACTGTGGCTCCGGCACGATCGCCGTACCACCGGTAAACTGACGCCTTATGCCGAAAGACCGCCAACCTTCGACGGTGCCCGCAGCAGTCGAGGAAGCGACGCCGCAAGGGGCAGGGTGGCTACCGCACGGTTACCAGCTCGATCCCCACTCACACGTCCAGGGGCAGGTCGTGTACGCCGCTGCCGGAGCGCTGGCCACGGCGACGGAGCGCGGGACCTGGGTCGCCCCGGCCAATCGGGTCACGTGGACGCCGCCGCATTTCGCGCACTCCCACCGCTTCTACGGCCAGACCGACGTCCGCGTGCTCACCGTCCCGCTCGACCTGTGCGGGGAGCTCGTGGAGCATCCCAGCGTGTTCGCGGTGAGCCCTCTGTTGCGGGAGGCGCTCCTGGCGCTCACCGATCGGCCGGAGAGGCGGCCCGGTGCGCACCGCAGACTGCTCACCGTGATCGTGGATGAGCTCGCCGATGCCGCCGAGCAGTCCCTGCATCTGCCCGAAGCCAGTGACGACCGGCTGCGTGCCGCTACCGCTCTTCTGCATGAGGATCCGGCCCGGCCCACCACCCTGGCGGAGCTGGGGCGGATGGTGGGGGCCAGTGAGCGCACGCTGAGCCGCCTGTTCCATACCGAACTGAGCATGAGTTTCCACCGCTGGCGCACCACGCTGCGCATCCACCACGCCCTGGCGCACCTCACCGAGGGCATGTCCGTCACCGAGACCGCCGTGGCGTGCGGGTGGTCCAACCCCTCCAGTTTCATCGACGCCTTCACCGAGGTCGTCGGCCAGACACCCGGCCGCTATCAGGCAGACCTGCGCAACGAAAACAGGTAGCCGGACCCGTTTCAGTGCTCGGATGCGCCCCGGTGCCGCACACACCAAGAGGTTGGCGGCTTTTCGGCATCTCCTGTCCAATCACCGGTGGTGTGCTGCTTGGGCCGGGTTCCAGAGTGGTGACTGTACGCCGCACCACCCGGGCGGCTCCGTCGTTCGCGCCACCGGCGCGATCGACCACCGCTTTGAGCAAGGAGGCTCGCACACACATGACCGAGACACGCGAAAGCACGACCGTCGTCATCATCGGGGCCGGCGTCGCCGGCCTGACGCTCGGCAACTTCCTGCTGCGCAACGGCATCGACTGCATCGTGCTGGAAAAGCACCCCCGCGCCTATGTCGAACAGCGTCAGCGCGCCGGGACCATCGACGGCTTCGGGGTCCGCATGCTCCGCGAGTGGGGCCTGGAGGAGGTCCTGGCGGGCAACCCCATCCCGGAGAGCGAGGGCGGCTTCTACATCGACGGACAAGCGATGCCGATCGACGTGGACGACAACAACGAAAGCCTCTACTGCCCGCAGCAGGTCCTCGTGCGCAACCTCACGGAAGTCTTCCTGCGCGACGGCGGAGACCTCCACTACGAAGCCACCGACGTCTCCCCGCAGAACATCACCAGCGATCGCCCCGTCGTCCGCTACCAGGACGCCGACGGCTCGGCGAAGGCCATCGACTGCGACTTCATCGCAGGCTGCGACGGCTTCCACGGAGTGAGCCGGCGCTCCATCCCCGCCTCCGCCCTGACCCAGTACTCCCACGAGTACAGATACAACTGGCTCAGCGTCCTGGCCGCGGTGCCAACCAGCCCGTCCGGCATGGCCATCCACGACCTGGGCCTGGCCGGCATGATTCCCCGGGGCCCGCAGGCCAGCCGCATCTACCTTCAGTGCTCGGTTGACGACGCCCCCGAGCAGTGGCCGGACGAGCGCATCTGGAGCGAACTGGAAGCCCGCTTCGGCTGCCCCGTGTCGACCGGCGAGATCATTACCAAGCAGATCGTGCCGCTGCGCAGCGTGGTGTTCGACCCGATGAGCTACGGCAAGCTGTTCCTCCTCGGCGACGCGGCCCACATCGTTCCTCCGATGAGCGCCAAGGGCATCCACCTCGCCCTCCACGACACCGAGATCTTCGCCCGCGCCGTCATCCGCCAGGTCAAAGAAGGCGATTCCAGCCTCCTCGACAGCTACTCCGAGACCTGCCTGCCGCACATCTGGAACTACCAGGCGTTCGCGACCTGGATCACCGACACCATGCACAACGCCGGCTTCACCGGCTACGAAGGCGAGTTCCGCAAGCAAGTCGCCCGCGCCGAACTGCAGCGCCAGTTCACCTCGGACGCGGCGAACAAGCTGTTCAGTGAACTCACCGCCGGAACCAACTAGCCACACTCGCACTCCAGCCGTCGCGCATCCGGCCGGATCACGCTGCGTCGTCCGCGCCCAGCTACGCAGCGTTCAGGCAGCGCCGACACCCAGAGCCCCACCTGCCCGGCAGCTACGCTCGAGTCCCACAGCAGAGGTTCCTTTGCCCCATCCCAATGCCCGACTCACCGTGCACGGCAGACGGCTCCTGATCGACCGGGTTCGGGCCGGCAGGCCCGTCGCGCACGTCGCCGATGAAATGGGCATCCCCCGCGCTACCGCCCACAAATGGGTCCGGCGCTGGCGAGCCGAAGGCGATGCCGGCCTGTACGACCGCTCCAGCCGCCCCCTGACCACTCCGCACCGCACCCCCGCCGACGTCGAGAACCGCATCTGCGAGCTACGGCGCGAACGCAAACTCGGCCCCGCACGCATCGGTCCGATCCTGGAAATGCCCGCCTCGACGGTCCATCGTGTCCTGACCCGCCATCAGCTGAACCGTCTGCGCTGGATGGACCGGCCCACCGGCCAAGTCATCCGCCGCTACGAACGCGAGCGTCCCGGCGAACTGATCCACGTCGACATCAAGAAGCTCGGCAACATCCCCGACGGCGGCGGACATCGGATCATGCCCCGCCAGCAGGCCACCGGCAACCGGCAGGCCACAACCGACGCCCGCAAGGGCGGCAGCCCCGTGATCGGCTACAGCTTCGTCCACACAGCCATCGACGACCACACCTGGCTCGCCTACAGCGAGGTCCTGCCCAACGAACGCAAAGAGACTGCCTCCGCATTCTGGCGGCGCGCGAACGCCTTCTTCACCGACCACGGCATCACCGTCGAGCGCGTCCTCACAGACAACGGCTCCTGCTATAGATCCCAGCTGTTCGCCCACACTCTCAACGCCGCCGGGATCACCCACAAACGCACGCGCCCCTATCGCCCACAGACAAACGGCAAGGTCGAGCGCCTGAATCGCACCCTGCTCGACGAGTGGGCGTACGTGCGCCCGTATTCCAGCAACGCCGAACGCACCGAAGCTCTGGCGGACTTCTTGCACACCTACAACTACCACCGGTGCCACACTGCACTCGGTGGTCACCCGCCCATCAGCCGCGTCAACACCCCTGCGGGTCAATACACCTAGACCGCGTCCCACACCGCCCGCATAGACACCGCCGATATGGCCCTGGGCATTGTCAGACAGGCCCTAGTGCTGGGTTCCTCTTTCGCTGGGTATATGTCCTGGTGGCGGGGTAGTTGATAGTGCTCGGGGGCGGGTGCTGGACGATGGTTTTAGGGGCACGGCCGGGGCGTGATGAGGACGAGCGGTCTGTCGTTCGCCGGTTGTCGCGGGCGAGGAAGGCTCCGCGGGATGCGGTGATGCGGGCGAGGATGATCGAGCTGAGCTGGTCGGGGCTGCGGGTGCCGGCGATCGCCGTGGAACTGGGCTGCAGCCAGAAAACGGTCCGGTGCTGGCTGCACCGCTTCAACCGCTCGGGTCTGCAAGGGTATGTCGTCTCAATCTAACTGCAAGCATCTGACTATCTATAGACACTTTGACCTGCAAGGACGCAAAGATTGAGACGATGTTTGTCCGGCTTTTAGTCAACTTATTTGCGCTTTGACCTGCAAGGAT
>NZ_JBLTJC010000586.1:0-4483 GCF_048158785.1 Streptomyces colwelliae
GCCCCCGACCCGGCGCAGGAAGCCGGTGCCGCGGCGGAACCAGCGTGGTCCCCGTACCGGCCCGCCCGCGCCGAGGAGACCGGCGGGAATGCCGAACATCAGGCCGACCAGGATCCCGATGAGCAGCCCGACGGCGGGTCCGTTCGGGAAGGAAGCGATGAATCCCTCGATTCCCCCCATCGGCAGCCCGACAGCCAGAGCGGTCGACGTCCGCCCGAGCCGCGGGTCTCCAGCGCGGCTGCCCGATGGTGCCTCCGGCTCCGGGATCTCCCGACGCGGCCCCCGCGCCGCGGACCTCTTGAGCAGCAACTCGTCGAGCCACGAAGCCACTCGGTCCGGCCCCCACCACGACACGAGCATCCCGGTGCCCAGTGCCGCCGCGCCCAGCTGGAACGCCGCCAGCGCGCCTTGCCCCGCGTCGACCGCGGATGCCGTGGTGATGCCTCCGGCCACGGCCGCGAGCAGTCCCAACAGACCGCCGTAGACACCGTGGTGGAGCGCACCGCTCAGCTCCCACCAGGCAAGGTCGGTTCGGTTGATGCGCTCCAGGTGGCGGGCCAGGAAGGACAGGTGGCTCCGCGCGTCGGGCCAGTCGTCCGGGTTCAGACGGTGGTCGAAGAGGACGCGCACCGCGTTCTCCAGGATCGCCGCCCGGACGGAGTCGGGGGCGGCACTCGCCAGACGCTGGAACGGCGTCTCGTCGCTGGTGTCCGCGTAGCCGTACAGATCGGCGAAGAGGCTTGTGGTCAGGGGCGAAGTCAGTGCCGCGCCGAGGGCCGCGAGCAGGTGCGGAGTCACCTCGCGCGCCGGGCCACCCTGAGCCGCCACCGCTTCTGCCTGAACCATCCACCGCTTGCCCAGCGACGAGTCGCCGGACCGGTCGGCGGTCGGGGCCAGCAAGGACCAACTCGGTGGGGGCATCGGCACACCGCGCTTGCGGGCCGCGGCCACCTCGTCCTCCAGCACCCCCCAGCCGTGTTCGAGGCGGCCGAACAGGTCCGCCCATTCCCGGTGGCTGGGGCCGCCTTCTCCGAGGCTGGCCCGCAGGTACTCCATCACCTGCGGAAAGGCCAGCTCGCGTGCCTCGGTGACCGAGGCGCCGTGCAGCACCGGCCCCAGGGCCAGGGCTCGCTCGTACTCCTCCGTACGGCAGGCGAGAATCACCGGTCGTGCGGTGCCGAACTCCCTGCGGACGCGGTCCAGCACCCTGACGACACGCCGCTTCGGGATTTCGTCGAGCCCGTCGAGACAGGGCAGCACATCGCCTCGGTGGAGAAGGTCCCTCGCGGAAGCCGCCGACCCCACCTCGGGGTACTCGGCCGCCAGTCGCCCGGCCAGCCAGTCCAGGAGCCCGTGACGCCCTGGATCGTAGGAACTGAGGGAGAACAGCACGGGCACGGGTGGCAGGGCCTCGGCGCCCTGCGCCCGAGGGCCCTGTTCGGCCAGGTCGAGTTCGCGTGTGCGGCACAGTTCGAGCAGGAACAGCAGGAGCAGGGTCGACTTGCCCGAACCGGCCGGGCCGATGATCACCAGCCGCTGTGGAACGAGCGCGGTGAAGGACTCGACGAGCCCGGCCATGTCCGCCGTGGTGCCGGTGAGCCCGCGCGTGCGGCCGTCGGTCAACTCCGGTGGCGCGGGCGCCCACTGCGTGTGGAGCAGCCGCGGTCGCTGGAGGTTCGGGGTGAGACCGCGCTTGTCGGCCTCCTCGGACCAGTCCCGCCACACGGATGCCTGGAGCCGGTCCAGGGCTTGCGCCCGCCGGGGTCCGACGAGCAGATCGTCCTTGCCCGGGCGCAGCCTGCGGAGAAGCAGCACGCAGCCGACGGCGACAACGAACAGGGCGAAGAACCAGACGTCCATGTCTGCCGGTGCCTCCTGCGCTCCGCCCTCACGGCCTGGTCCGCACGAGCGCGTCCCGCACCCTACTGGCGCGACCGCGGAGTTGTCCGTCCGTCCGATCTCTACGGGGTTGTCGGGTACGGCAGTTGCATGACTCGCGGTATGTCAACTCGGCCAGGGTCACTGATCAGTTGTCGTCGATGCGAGGCGGCTCCCCCGAACACTCCCGCGTCTCACAGGCACTCCCGTAGCATCCTTTTCGGGGACCGTCGCGGACAAAGCATGCTGTCCCGCCGTCGAGGAGGGGCCTCTTGGACTATCGGCAGCTGTTCTCCGACGACGAGGTCAGGCAGGAGTTCCTCGACCGGTTCGACGAGATCGCGGCGGGCGCGACCGGCCTCGGCGGGTTTGAGAGCGTGGACGCCGGACTCACCGTCGACCGGGCCGCCAAGGCCGTGGAGCGCATGTCCGAGGGCCTCTGGGTGCCGGACGACTCCGGTCTGGAGGCGATCGTCGAACGCTTCACCCGGCCCGTGCACCTGGTGCAGAAATCCACGTTCAGGCTGCCGCCGGACGGCCGGGCCACCAGCGCGAACCTGACGGCTCGCGTCGAGCGTGCCCGTAGGCCGCTGGAGAGGGCGATCCCCAGTGTCGGCCGTATCGACCTGCGCAACCACGCCAACCTGACATGGGCCGGCACCGGCTGGATGGTGGGCCCCCGGCTCGTCGTGACGAACCGTCATGTCGCCGAGACGTTCGCCCGGGAGGCGCGGGCCGGGGCGGGTTCGGGGTTCGCCTTCAAGCAGTCCTGGACGGGCAAGGTCGTACGGCCCACCCTGGACTGGTACCACGAGCACCAGCAGCCGGAGGAGTCCCGCTTCCGGGTCACCGAGGTCGTCTGGATCGAACCGGACCACAGGTACGACGTGGCCCTGCTCCGGATCGACGCGACCGGCGAGGACGGCGAGAACCCGCCGCCGCCCATCGCGCTCGACACCTCCGGGGCGCGCGTGAGCGGCTGGATCGCGGTGATCGGCTACCCCGGGCAGGACTCCCACGCCGACCTGGCCGACCAGCAGCGGATCTTCGACGGCGTCTACAGGTGCAAACGGCTGGCCGCGGGACGGCTCACCGCGGTCCAGGGGCAGGACGTGGTCCACCACGACGCGACCACGCTGAACGGCAATTCCGGCTCCGCCGTGATCGACCTGGATTCCGGCAAGGCGGTCGCCCTCCACTTCGGAGGCGCGGCGGAGCGCAGCAACGTAGCGGTGCACGCGGCCGCCGTGGCCCGGATCGTCCGCGCGCATGGCTGATGAGCCTGCCGACTTCTCGGAGCGGAACGAGGAACAGGGCCAGGACCCGCACCCGGATCAGGAGGCGTCCGCCGACGAGGACGTGGGCACGGCGGCCGGTCTGGAAGCCATCACCCGGGCGGCCGCCGGTCTGATCGACCCGGAGGATCTCCTCCAGGTCGTGCGGGACATGAGAAGCCGGGTCGCGCGCATCGAGATCGGCGGCCGACCGGTGGGAACGGGCGTGCTGGTCGCGCCCGATGTCGTTCTGACGGCCAGTCATGTGGTGGGCGCCGCCCTGGAGTCGGGGAGGCTGCCGGACTCCCTGGAGGCTCGTTTCGACTTCGGTACGCCCTCCGGCGCCGAACGGGCCGCGCCTCACGAGCGCGGTGTACGGGTGCAGTTGACGGAACTGCTCGCGTCCAGCCCGCCCAGCCCCGCCGAACGAGCCGGTTCCCCGCTGTCCTGGGACGCGCCATCGGATCAGCTCGACTACGCCCTCCTGCGCGTCGGCGGCGGGCAAGTGCCGTACGCCTCCGATGACTTGTCGCCGGGACGTGACGGACGTGGCCCACGCGATCACTACCCGCTGGAGCCCGGCACCTACGACTTCAGCGCCACGCGCCTGCTGTTCATCGTCCACCACCCGCTCGGCGAGCCGGCGCGGATCACGTACACGACCGCCCGGACCACGATCAACGACCAGGGCACGCGGATCCGATACCCGGAGGTGAACACCACGCCGGGGTCGTCCGGCGGCCCTGTCGTCGACCCCCGCGGCCGGCTCGTCGGCATCCACCACTACGCCGCCGGCGGAGTCAACCAGGGCGTTCCGGCGTCGGCGATCGCGCGGGCCGTGGCGGACGGACCGCACGCCTGGATCCTGGATCCGCCGAGCCCCACCGCACGTTCCCTGATGCTGAGTTGGGTGCCGGAGAACCAGCCCTGGGCCGAGCTCGTGCACGACGTCCTGAAGACCTTGGGACACGACGTGCTGATGGGCCCCGCCGCCGACCGGTCGGGGCACCGCACGCTCCGGGAGCACGTGGACGGCGGCGGCAAGGTGCTCGCCCTCGTGAGCCCCGCCTATCTCGCCGACCCCGGCATGACGGACGAGCGCGACCACATCGTCCACGGATTCGACCACGCGAGCGCTCCGAGCCGCCTGGTGCCCGTACTGGTCGACGGCGATGCGTCGGGAAGCCTGGCCCTGCTGTCCCCGGTGGACCTTCGTGACGTGCCCGCCGCCCCCGGCACGCCGCGCTCGACCCGCGACCGTCCGTACGAGGCCGGGACCGGGACCGAGGCCGTCGTACGGCAGCGGCTCGCCTCCGCCCTCGCCGACTCCC
>NZ_JBLTJC010000587.1:0-4354 GCF_048158785.1 Streptomyces colwelliae
GGCGGCGCGCGGCTGGGTGCCGTACGCCTCCACGTTCGCGGCGTTCTTCACGCGCGCGTACGACTTCATCCGGATGGCCGCCGTCAGTGGCGCGGGGATCAACCTGGTCGGCTCGCACGCGGGGGTGCCGGAACTCGCGCAGGCCGTCGGCGATACGGGCCTCGGTCACCGTGTCGACGGCCGTGGTCGGATCGTGCACGACCAGGACGGGCGGCCCGGCACGCAACGCCCGTGCCAGCAGCACGCGTTGGCGCTGCCCGCCGGACAGGGAACGGCCACCCTCACCGACGCCGGTCGCGGTCCCGTGCGGCAGGGAGTCGGCGACTTCGTCGGCACGCGCGGCGGCCATGGCGCGTCCGGTGAGGAGATCGTCCTCTCCGCCCTGCGAGCCGTCCTCCGGCGTCACGTTCGACGCCAACGAGCCCTCGAACAGCGCCGCGTCATGGGCGGCGACCAGCACAGCGGCCCGAAGTCCCGCCGGATCGAGCCGAGTCAGCGGCACGCCGTCCAGCTCGACGGAACCCGACTCCGGATCGGTCTCCCGCCCCAGGCACCGCAACAGCGCCTCCGCGCCGGCCGGGTCCGTCACCGCGATGCCGGTCAACTGCCCGGCGGGCAGGTCGAGATCGACGCCGTCGAGGCCTCCGAGCCGTACGCCACGCAGCCGAAGCTCCCCGCGAACGGGCTCGGCGACCGGGTCGTCGCCGTCCACGACGGCGGGCCCGGTGGCCAGCACCTCGGCGACGCGGGCGGCCGAGGCACGGCCCTGCGCCAGCTCGGCGTTGACCCAGGCGAATGTCTCCAACGGCCCCAGCAGGAACAGCGCGAGACCCACCGCCGACACCAACTGGCCCAGAGTCAGCGACCCGTCGAGCGCCAGCCGGCCGCCCACGAGAGCGATCAGCGCGATGAACCCACCGGTGAGCGCGAGCACGAGCCCGGTCTGCCAGGACTCGGCACGCGCCGAACGCAGCGTGGCGGCAAGGGAGATACGACTCGTCCGGCGATACCGCTCGACGGCGGCGTCCTGCGCGCCGAGCCCCTTCAGCACCCGCAGCCCGGCCACCAGGTCGGCGGCCACGCCCGACGCATGGGCGGCCTTGTCCTGCTCGGCCTCGCTGCGCCGCTCCAGCGGCTTGCTCAGCAGATGCCCCAGCCACAACAGAACGGGCGTACCCAGCAACACGATCAGCCCGAGCGTCACGGAGGTCAGCAGCAGTGCCACGGCGCTCACGGCGACACCCGCGAAGGCCCAGATCCCGGCCATCAGCGCCATGTTGACCGCGCCGACCCGCTTGGCGTCCTCGGTGGCGACGTTGGCCATCTCCCCGGGCAGCCGTCCCTCCTCGGCACCGCCACGGGCGTCGAGGACCCGCCCCACGATCGCCAACCGCAGTGTGTGCGCGGACTCTTCGGCACTTCGCTCACCGGCCTTGGCGCCCAGCCGGAAACTCCACGACAGCGTCACGTACATGACGGCCAGCACACCGAGCCAGAGCGCCAGGTGTCCGGCGTTCTGTCCTGCGACGGCCTGGTCGATGACGACACCGATGAGCACCGGCACCAGGGCTTCCCCCAGTTGGTGCACGCTTCCGAGCGCCGAGCCGAGCGCGACGCGCCGTATCTGTCCCTTGACCGAGCGCGTCAGGACGTCCCGCCCCGACAGTTCCCCTGCTCCCACCAGCCACCCTCCGGAAACCGGCCAACTTAGGCAAGGCTACTCTAAGTGAATCTCGGGTAGTCGATGCCCTTTCGGTCCGCCCGGGACGTAACGGAGCGGTTTCGATGCGCTCGTCCGAGCCGCTCTCGGAGCCGCTGTCCGAGCGCTCGTCCGAGGGGACGTTGCCGTCCGATGCCGAGCGGTAGGCTTCCTGGGTGCGCCCTATGTGTTCGAGGCGCACGCCGGCAAGTCAGACAGTCCGCGCATTCAGGAGGACCGGCGTTGCACGTCCAGGAATGGCTCGACTCGGTTCCGGCGGTGGCCGTCTACGCCGTGGTGGCACTCGTCATCGGGGTGGAGAGCCTGGGCATCCCGCTGCCGGGCGAGATCGTCCTGGTCTCGGCGGCCCTGCTCTCCTCCCAGCACTCGGGCATCAACCCGATCGTCCTGGGCGCCTGCGCGACCCTGGGCGCGGTGATCGGTGACTCCATCGGCTACGCCATCGGCCGCAAGGGCGGACGCCCCCTGCTCGCCTGGCTCGCGAACAAGTTCCCCAGACACTTCAGCGAAGGCCATGTGGCCACCGCCGAGCGGTCCTTCGAGAAGTGGGGCATGTGGGCCGTCTTCTTCGGTCGCTTCATCGCCCTCCTCCGTATCTTCGCCGGCCCCCTCGCGGGCGTACTCCGCATGCCCTACTGGAAGTTCCTGATCGCCAACGTCCTCGGCGGAATCATCTGGGCCGGCGGCACCACAGCGGTCGTCTACTACGTGGGAATCGTCGCTGAGGACTGGCTCAAGCGCTTCTCGTACTTCGGCCTGGCGGCAGCGGTACTGGTCGGCCTCGCCTCAATGCTGCTGGTAAAGCGCAGGGCACAAAAAATGTCGGCCGAGAAGAACGAACCCGAACCGGTCAACGCGGGCGAGTAACGCGCCCTGAAGGGGCGCGGGGCTGTGCTCAATATGCGGCTCCGCCGCGTGGTCGCGACCAGCCACGACGAACCCGCACCCGCCGAACGACCTACTCATGCACCCCGCGATGCGCCTTCGCCAACTCCGCATACATGGTCCCGTTAAGGGTCAACCCCTCCCGCTCCTCACCGCTAAGCCCGCGCCGCACCTTCGCAGGCACCCCGGCAACCAGCGACCCCGGCGGCACAACCATCCCCTGCGGCACCAACGCCTGCGCCGCGACAAGCGAACCCGCCCCGATCACCGCCCCGTTGAGCACCGTAGCCCCCATCCCGATCAGGCAGTCGTCCTCAACGGTCGCCCCATGCACCACCGCGTTGTGCCCGACGGAAACCCGCTCACCCACACTCACCGGAAACCCCGGATCGGCGTGCAGCGTGCAGTTGTCCTGGATGTTGCTGTGCGCCCCGACGGAGATCCGCTCGACATCGCCCCGCACCACCGCGCCGTACCAGACACTCGCCCCGGCGGACAGCGTCACATCCCCGATCACGGACGCCGTAGGAGCCACGAATGCCGACTCGTCGACCTTCGGCTCCCGGCCACCAATACCCATGATCAACGCCCTGTGCGTCATAAGACCCTCCCGATCGTCGAAGACACCCGCACGGTACGACACGGGTAGGGCGAAGATCACAGCGGCCGGGCCTCATGGCCCGCGCTCCCGCTGAGTACCGTGGCCGGGTGCCCAAGCGCAAGAACACGTTCTCAAAATGGCGGCGCCACCTCGCGCAGCGCGCCGTCCACGCGGGCTGGGCCTGGGTGCAGCGCACCGGCTCGGTGACGGCCAGGAACCCCGGCCGCTTCCACTTCGGCTCGATCGGCGAAGCCACCCGGCTCGCCTTCCCGCTGGGCACGGTCTTCGGCGAACCCTGGATCCACCTCGGCGCCCACTGCATCGTCGGCGAACAGGTCACGCTCACGGCGGGCCTGATGCCCGACCTCGACCTCGGCCCCGATCCGATCCTGCGCCTGGGCGACGGCGTGGTCCTCGGCCGCGGCAGCCACGTCATCGCCGACACGACGGTCACCATCGGCAGCGACTGCTACTTCGGGCCGTACGTCTACGTCACGTCCACGAACCATTCCTACGACGACCCGCACGAGCCCATCGGCAAGCAGTGGCCGCGCATGGAACCCGTCGAGATCGGCTCGGGCTGCTGGATCGGCACCGGCGCGGTGATCCTGCCGGGCGCGCGCATCGGCCGGAACGTGGTGGTGGCGGCCGGTGCGGTGGTCCGCGGCACGGTGCCCGACCACGCCGTGGTGGCGGGGGCGCCCGCACGGGTCGTACGCCGCTGGACGCCGGCGGAGGGCTGGCAGCCGCCGCTCCGCACCCCCGCACCGGTGCCGATCCCCGCGGATGTGACCCCGGATCAACTGCGGGCACTCGCGGGCCTGGACGACGAGGGCGCGGCGCGGCTGGCCGAACTGGACGAGAACGCGATCGCGCACCTGGCGGAGCTGGACGCGGAGGCTTGACCGGCACTCGTATCGAGACGCCCCCCCGGCACCCGACGCCGCCCCGCATTCGCCTCGGCGCCCGTGCGCACGCTCGCGCGACCAGGCCCGCCTCGCGGACGGCGATGCGGTATCCGCCGGCGAGTTCGGCGCCCGACGTGGACACGATCACCACGTCGCGGCCGGCGGTGTGGTGCTCGCCTACGTCCCGCTGCCCATCGGCAACGGCGAACAGCGGCTGAACGCCCAGCCGGTGGTCAAGGC
>NZ_JBLTJC010000588.1:0-4339 GCF_048158785.1 Streptomyces colwelliae
GGTTGGGGGTGAGGCGCTGTTGCTGTCGGCTTCCGGGCGGGCGTCTCGGGAACCCGGCAGGCGCACGCGCCCCCGCCTCCGCAGGCTCGGTGCCGTGAGCGCCAGCACCGTTGGCGCGGTGGCGGCTGCCCGCTCGTCCGGTATGCCCAGGGCGCGCGTCTCCGCGAGGGCGGTCAGGGCCGCGCCCGCCGCCGTGCGGGACTTCGGCGGCTCGCGCAACAGGGCGCCGGCGAGGGCCTCTTGGGCGTGCAGGGAGACCAAGGCGGCGCGGGTCCAGCGGAGTTGGGCGGCCAGGTCGGGGCCGGGGAGTCCGCCGGGTGCCGGGATCTGGGCGAGCCGGCGGTCGACGTCCGCCACCAGGTCCGCGGCCAACCCCGGCAGCGCCGCGGTGAGCCGGCCGACCCGCCAGGCCGCGCCGAGCCGCCGTGCTCCGGGTGCGGGGTTGAGGAGGGCCAGCCAGCGGTGCCCGGGCGGGACCGCGCCGAGCAGCCGCAGGTCGGCGGCGGCACGCCCGCCGACCGTCGTGACCACCGGTACCGTCCGCAGCAGCCGACGCGGTGCGCTGCCCGCGATGTCGAGCGCGGCGGTCAGCCCACGGGCCATCGGTGCGACCCACAAGTCCTCTTCCAGCGGCTGGAGTTGACCCGGCAACGTCTCCGCGACCGGCCCCGGCCCGAGCAGCCGGGCCCCGCGCGACGGCCGCGCGGCCATGGCGGTGATCGGCCGGCTCTGGAACAACCACAGCCGCCCGCCCCCGACTTGGTCCCCGTCGAATCCGAACCCGAACTCGATGTCCTGCGGTCCCCCGAACACCTGCCGCACCCGGCGCGCGAGCCGGGCCAGCCGCCGTAGTTCGGAGGGTGTGAGCAGCGCGTCGGCGGTCGGCGGCTCGGTGCGCAGCAGCCGCCCCCGTCGGCTCAACCAGTAGTCGGTACCGGCCTGTTCGCCGCTGACCAGACTGTCCGGCCCGCCGCGCACCGCGCTCACCAGCATCCGGTCGGTACGCCCCTCGACGGGGTCGGCGCCGAACATCACCCCGCCGACCCGCGCCGTCAGCATCGGCTGCACCAGCACCGCCATCGGCGCGGTGGACCCGTCGGGCCGGTGCGCCGAATCGCGCACGGTCCGCACGGCCGTACAGAAGTCGGCCCACCCGCGCACATCGAGAACCGAGGCGAACTGCCCCGCCAGGGACGACTGTTCGGTGTCCTCCTGCGGCGAGGAGGACCGTACGACAAGGGGCCGCGCACCGGAATCGGAGAGGTCCCGCCAGGCGCGGCGCAGGGTGGCGGGGTCGTCGCCCGCACCCTCGGGGACCACGAACCCGGGAAGCACAGGGAGCCCGGCACGGGCCGCGCGGGCGAGGTTCGCCGCCTTGGAACCGGCGAACAGGGGCTGTATCGCCGTGAGTTGACCCAGGGGGACGGCGGCGTCCGGGCGGTACGCCCCCTCCGCCTCCCACGTGCCCTCGCCATGACGTTCGTCGAGCGTCGTCATCAACACCCTCCAGGACCGACCGCCAACAGGGGGGACGCGCGGGGGTGGCCCTGCGCCTGACGACGGAACGAAGGATGGGGGCGCGCCGCGCCCGACCCCACTCCGGGCCCGACGGCGACTCGCCTCCTACGCCAAGGATCCCACCGCCGTTGGCCCACAAGCCGTCCGGAAGGCACTTTCCGGCCCGCCACCGGCGGATCTCGTGAGCCGGGAGGAGACCACACCCGGCGCCTCGTACCGGCGCAGTACGCCCGGCCTCCTCCGCAGGTGCGAGCACGGACGTACGCCCGCTCATCCGGCAGCAGGGACAACCTGCCCCCGGCCTCCGTCGCCTCACACGGTCATCGGCCGGTCGTACGGCCCGATGGGCGCCGGGAGTTGGGAACTCCCCGTCAGATAGCGGTCGACGGCCGCCGCCACCGCCCGCCCCTCCGCGATCGCCCACACGATCAACGACTGCCCGCGCGCCGCGTCCCCGGCGACGAACACTCCCCGCGCACTCGTCGCGAAGTCCGCGTCCCGGGTGATCGTGCCGCGCGGCGCCATCGCCAGCCGCAGCTGATCGATGAGCCCATCCGCCCGATCGGGCCCGGAGAACCCGAGGGCGAGCAGCACGAGATCGGCGGGCAGGCTGCGCCCGGAACCGTCCAACGGCCGCCGCCGCGCGTCGACTTCGACCAGATGCAAGGACCGCACGTGCCCGTCCGCGTCCCCCTCGAAGTGGAGCGTCGAGGCCGCGAACAGCCGCGCGTCCGCGTCCGCCGCCGGAGCCGTCTCCAGATCCCGCGCCTCCTCGTGCGCGGCCGAGAGCCGATAGATCTTCGGATACGTGGGCCAGGGCTCCGCGTCCTCGTCGCGCTCGACCTCGGGCTGGGCGTAGATGTCCAACTGCGTGACGGACGCGGCCCCTTCACGCACCGCGGTACCGAGACAGTCGGCTCCCGTGTCACCGCCACCCACGATCACGACATGCTTCCCGGCGGCGGAGAGGGGAGAGGTGGCCACATCCCCCTCGCACACCCGGTTGGCCAGCGGCAGGTACTCCATCGCCTGGTGGATGCCGGTCAACTCCCGCCCCGGTACGTCCAGTTCACGCCAGGCCGTCGCTCCCGTGGCGATCACCACCGCGTCGTAGCGCGCCCGTAGTGCGGCCGCCCCGATGTCGCGCCCGACCGTCGTCGACGTACGGAACTTGGTGCCCTCGGCCCGCATCTGCTCCAACCGCCGTTCCAGATGCCGCTTCTCCATCTTGAACTCGGGGATGCCGTACCGCATCAGGCCGCCGAGTCGGTCGTCCCGCTCGTACACGGCGACCGTGTGCCCGGCCCGCGTCAACTGCTGTGCCGCGGCGAGGCCGGTGGGCCCGGAGCCGATCACCGCGACGGTCCGCCCGGACAACCGGTCCGGCGGCCGGGGTGGCGCGAAACCGTCGCTCCACGCGCGGTCGGCGATGGCCACCTCGACGTTCTTGATGGTGACGGCGGGCTGGTTGATGGCGAGCACGCACCCCGCCTCGCACGGCGCCGGGCACAACCGCCCGGTGAATTCAGGGAAGTTGTTCGTCGCGTGCAACCGGTCGGCCGCCGCCCGCCAGTCGTCCCGGCTGACCAGATCGTTCCACTCCGGGATCAGGTTCCCGAGCGGACAGGCGTCGTGGCAGAAGGGGACACCACAGTCCATGCACCGGTCGGCCTGCTTGGTGACGATCGGCAGCAGCGCGCCCGGGACATACACCTCGTCCCAGTCGCGCACCCGCTCCTCGACGGGCCTGCGGGGCCACTCCTCGCGCGGAGTGGTCATAAAACCCTTGGGATCGGCCATGGCCGTCTTCCTTGCGTCCGCGTACGACAGGCCGTGCGTCATCGGGCGGCACTCTTTCAGCCACGATAAGGCCCCCGGGCCTGGCGCGCAGAGTGGGGCGAGACGGCTTTCTCAAGTGGTCCCGCGGGCGGCCCCGCGGGTCCTCATCAGCGCTCGCTCAGGTGATCATGCGGTTTCTCTCAGGTGAGAGCCAGCATGTAGACCAGCGCGGCGGCGGCCGAGGCGACGGCGCGGACGTGATTCCACATCGTCCACTCGCGTACGTACGACGGCCAGTACGCGGCGGCCTCCGGCGTCCCCGGGTCCAGTTTCAGCAGCGCGTCGTTGCGGGGCACGTTCGCGACGAGGGTCAGCCCGAACGCCCCGAACAGATACAGCGCGCTGCCCAGCAACAACTCCACGGTCCCCTGATCCGGCCACAGCACGAACGTCACCACCGCGATCACCGCGCACAGCACTGCCGAACCGGCGAACAGCAGCATGAAGACCGGCGTCATCGCCGCCGTGTTGATCGCGTTCATCGCGGCGACCCCCTGCGCGGGCGGCAACTCGGCCAACCCCCGCATGACCAGCACGGAGAAGGCACAGAACACCCCGGCCATCACCCCGGTCGCGAGCGCCCCCAGAACCGTCAGGGTGACATACGGTTCACCGATCATGCCGACACCAACTCCCGCCCGTAGAGCCGAGATCCTGCCCACCCCCGACCACCGGGACAAGTCAATCCTGCCCCCGACCGGCTCACCATGGCCGAGAATCGCCGGGGCATACGCGGACGTCCACGACAACGTCCGGACGGGCAGAGACATTCTCCGGGCTGGCGACGACACCCTCTGGTCCGGCGACGACATTCTCCGGGCTGGCGAGGGCACTCTCCGGGCTGGCGACGGCACCCTCCGGGCCAGCGAGGGCCCGCTGGGCAACTGGCTTCCCGGCCGATCTCGTCACCCGGCCTCTGCCTCCACCCTGGTCTCCGCCGTCACCCTGGGCTCCGCCTCCACCTTGGCCTCCGTGTGAACCC
>NZ_JBLTJC010000589.1:0-4291 GCF_048158785.1 Streptomyces colwelliae
CGGCACCCCGGGCACCGGCGCGCAGACCAACTCGATGGTGGCCGGCATCAACCTCGCCGTCTTCAAGAACACGAACAACTTGGACGGTTCCACCAAGTTCGTGAAGTTCATGACGAGCGACGCCGAGTGCAGGCACTGGCCCAGGTGCAGGTCGCCGTGGATGCGCTGGGCGGTCCAGGTGTGGCCTTCCGCCGCCAGGTCTGCCAAGGCCGAGAACGCCGAGTGCAGGCCGGGGGCGTACGGGCGCAGGGCCGGTACCGCTTGTGCCGCCGCGTCCAGGCGCTCGGTCATGCCGGTGACCAGGAGTTCCAACTGCGCGTGGCCCAGCGTCATCGTCGGCAGCGCTCGCGCCAGCGCCACGTGGACCTCCGCCGTCGCCCTGCCCAGCGACCTCGCCTCCGCGCCGAAGTCCTCGCCCTTGGACAGTTCGCTCAGCGCCAGTTCCCAGCCGTCCGCCGCGCCCTGCACGAAGGGTTGGAGGACTCCCAGGACGTACGGCTCGTCGGCGAACTCCGCCCGTAGCCACGCCGTCGGGGCCGGCACCCTGGGGCAGCCCTCCAGGGCCAGCGCCAGCGGGAGTTCCAGGTCGGGGTTGGTGCCGGGCACGATCCTGCGCAGCAGTTTCAGGATGAACGTATCGCCGTAGACCACCGACGAATTGGACTGCTCGGCCGTCATCAGGCGAGGGGGCAGGTTGGGGCCGATGTCCGGGGCGTCCGGAGCCCGTTCGAAGCGCAGCCCGCCGATGCGGGCCTGGGTGCGCAGCGCCTCCAGGAGCACCTCGGCGGGCCGGGGGTCGTACAGGGCCTCGTACACCGTGTGACCGGCGAGCGGGCCCTCCTCCACATGTCCGATCAGCGCGGGCGCGAGCCGGGGTGGCAGCGCCTCGCGCACGCCTATGAGGAGTTGGTAGCAGTCGCCGGGGGCCGGGGACTGGTGGGCGCGGACCAGGAGGTGGTACAGGCCCAGCTTGCCGTCCAGCGGCAGCAGCTCCGTCGCCGCCACCAGCGAGAAACCCGTGACGGGACGCCCTTTGCCCGCGAACCACCGTTGCCTCGGCAGCCACTCCCGCAGGAGCGGGTCGAGGGAGGTGAGGAGGCCGGGACCGGGACCCGGACTGGTCCGGCCGGAGATTGTGACAGTTTCCGCCATGGTGTCACGTTCCTTTCCCCGGGGTGGTCGGGGTGTCACTGTTGCGTGCCCCGGGCGGGGCGGGGGAAACCGAAACCGCCCCGCCCCGCAGGGACCGGCCGGGATCTAGGCGGCTTCCTTGCGGAGCCTGAACCAGTAGAAGCCGTGGCCCGCCAGCGTCAGCAAGTACGGCAGCTGCCCTACGGCCGGAAAGCGCACCCCGCCGAACAGTTCGACCGGATGCCTCCCATTGAACGCCTGTAGGTCCAGTTCCGTCGGCTGCGCGAACCGGGAGAAGTTGTTCACGCACAGGACGAGGTCGTCCTCGTACTCGCGCAGGAACGCGATCACCGCCGGATTCGACGACGGCAGTTCCCGGTACGAGCCGAGGCCGAACGCCAGGTTCTGCTTACGGATCTCGATCATGCGGCGGGTCCAGTGCAGCAGCGACGACGGCGACGACATCGACGCCTCGACGTTGGTGACCTGGTAGCCGTAGACGGGGTCCATGATGGTCGGCAGTGACAGTCGGCCGGGGTCACAGGACGAAAAACCTGCGTTGCGATCCGGTGTCCACTGCATCGGCGTGCGGACGGCGTCGCGGTCGCCGAGCCAGATGTTGTCGCCCATGCCGATCTCGTCGCCGTAGTAGAGGATCGGCGAGCCGGGGAGCGACAGCAGCAGGGCGGTGAACAGCTCGATCTGGTTGCGGTCGTTGTCCAGGAGCGGGGCCAGCCGCCGCCTGATGCCGATGTTGGCGCGCATACGCGGGTCCTTCGCGTACTCCGCCCACATGTAGTCGCGTTCCTCGTCGGTGACCATCTCCAGGGTCAGCTCGTCGTGGTTGCGCAGGAAGATGCCCCACTGGCAACCGGACGGAATCGCCGGGGTCTTGGCCAGGATCTCCGAGACGGGGTAGCGGGACTCCCTGCGGACCGCCATGAAGATCCTCGGCATGACCGGGAAGTGGAACGCCATGTGGCATTCGTCGCCGCCGCTTGGGAAGTCGCCGAAGTAGTCGACGACGTCCTCGGGCCACTGGTTCGCCTCCGCCAGCACCACCGTGTCGGGGTACTGCGCGTCGATCTCCTTGCGCACCCGCCGGAGGAACTCGTGGGTTGCCGGAAGGTTTTCGCAGTTGGTGCCCTCGGCCGCGAACAGGTACGGGACCGCGTCCAGGCGGAAGCCGTCGATGCCCAGGTCCAGCCAGAACTTCAGCGCCGAGATGATCTCTTCCTGGACGGCCGGGTTCTCGTAGTTGAGGTCCGGTTGGTGGGAGAAGAAGCGGTGCCAGAAGTACTGCTTGCGGACGGGGTCGAAGGTCCAGTTGGAGGCTTCGGTGTCGACGAAGATGATGCGGGCGTCGGGGTACTGCTTGTCGTCGTCGGCCCACATGTAGTAGTCGCCGTAGGGCCCGTCGGGGTCTTTCCTCGACTCCTGGAACCACGGGTGCTGGTCGCTGGTGTGGTTCATGACGAAGTCGATGATGACGCGCATGCCGCGTTGGTGGGCGGAGTCGACGAACTCGACGAAGTCCGCCAGATCCCCGAACTCGGGGAGTACGGCGGTGTAGTCCGAGACGTCGTAACCACCGTCCCGCAGCGGGGATTTGAAGAACGGTGGCAGCCAGAGGCAGTCGACGCCGAGCCACTGGAGGTAGTCGAGTTTGGCGGTGATGCCCTTGAGGTCACCGATGCCGTCGCCGTTGCTGTCCTGGAAGGAGCGGACCAGGACCTCGTAGAAGACGGCGCGTTTGAACCACTCGGGGTCCCGGTCCTTGGCGGGAGTGTCCTCGAAGGTGTCCGGGACGGGCTCGTTGACGATCATATGGTGGGTGACCCTCCGATCTGCGGGGACGGTCGCAGGACGGTGAGGATGTGTGCGGGCCGGTTACCCGGTTCCAGGCGCACATAGTTGGCCCTGCCCCAGTGATAGGTCTCGCCGGTGAGCTCGTCGCGCACCGGCACCGACTCGTGCCATTCCAGGCCGAGTTGCGGCATGTCCAACGAGACCGTGGCCTCCTGGGTGTGGTGAGGGTCGAGGTTGACGACCACCAGAACCGTGTTCGAACCGCTCCGCTTCGAGTACGCGATCACCGCCTCCTGATCCGTGTGATGGAAGTGGAGGTCACGCAGCTGCCGCAACGCCGGGCTGCGGCGCCGGATGTCGTTCAACTTGCCCAGCAATGGCGCGATGCTACGTCCTTCCCGCTCGGCCGACACCCAGTCGCGGGGACGGAGTTGGTACTTCTCGGAATCCAGATACTCCTCGCTGCCGGGCCGCAACGGTGTGTTCTCGCACAACTCATACCCGCTGTACACCCCCCAGGTGGGAGAGAGGGTGGCGGCCAGTACCGCGCGCAGTTCGAAGGCCGGGCGGCCGCCCTCCTGGAGGAACTCGTGCAGGATGTCCGGGGTGTTCACGAAGAAGTTCGGCCGCATGTAGGCAGCCGCCTCGCCCGACAACTCGCTGAGGTACTCGGTGAGTTCCTCCTTCGTGTTGCGCCAGGTGAAGTAGGTGTACGACTGCTGGAAGCCGATCTGCGCGAGGGTGGCCATCATCGCGGGACGGGTGAACGCCTCCGCCAGGAAGATCACGTCCGGGTCGGTGCCGTTGATCTCCGCGATCACCCGGTCCCAGAAGACGACCGGCTTGGTGTGCGGGTTGTCGACGCGGAAGATCCGCACCCCGTGGTCCATCCAGTGCCGCAGCACGCGGACGGTCTCGGCGATCAGGCCGTCCATGTCCCGGTCGAAGGCGATCGGGTAGATGTCCTGGTACTTCTTCGGCGGGTTCTCCGCGTAGGCGATCGTGCCGTCGGGGCGGTGGTGGAACCACTCCGGGTGCTTGTCCACCCAGGGGTGGTCGGGGGAGCACTGGAGCGCGAAGTCCAGCGCGATCTCCATGCCCAGCTCGGCGGCCCGCGCGACGAACGCGTCGAAGTCCTCCAGCGTGCCGAGCTGGGGGTGGATCGCGTCGTGGCCGCCCTCGGGTGAGCCGATCGCCCAGGGGACGCCGACATCCTCGCGACCTGCGGAGAGGGTGTTGTTCGGGCCCTTGCGGAAGGTGCTCCCGATGGGATGGATCGGCGGCAGATACACCACGTCGAAGCCCATCGCCGCGATCCCGTCCAGCCGTTTCGCGGCTGTACGGAACGTGC
>NZ_JBLTJC010000590.1:0-4290 GCF_048158785.1 Streptomyces colwelliae
CAGTTGGGGCAGGTAGGTGCCGGGAGTCTGGCCTGTGACCGGTTCCATACCGTGGCTCTACGCCTGGGTCGACGTCGTCTCGATGTTCACCTCCGACGGCGACGACCACAAACGCCTGCGCCAACTGGTCAGCCGCGCCTTCACTCTCGCCGACTTGCACCAGGTCAGGCGAAGGCCCCGTCCAGCCAGTTCCGCCAGGCGAGTTCGTTCGTCTTGGCGTCGGCGTCCGGCGCGAAGTCGTGGACGCTGATGCCGACCGGGGCACCCCAGTGGTTGCGCCCGAAGAAGCGGATCAGTGCGCTGTCGGTGCGCAGTCCGATGAAGTGCGGGTCGCGGAAGTCGAGTACGGCGTCCAGGAGTTGCCCCTCGGGCCCGCGCGCCTGGATCCGTGCTCCCTCGGTGGTGTCGTCCGCGAGGCCGAGCGCCCGGCCGACAACTCCGAAGGCGTCGGCGGCGGTTGAGGCATCGGGACCGTCGAGGGTGGCGAACGCGACCGGGCGGCCCGCGAAGTGGGTGACGTACTGCCGCAGGGTGTGCAGGTAGAACGCGTTGTGCTTGCGCGCGCCGTCGTACTGGTTGTCCCAGTCGTCGGTGAAGATCCCGCTGTGCACGTACCGCACCCAGGCGCGACGGCCGTCGTCGCGGGGCTCGATGGTCTCGTCGATCTGGTTGAGGCTCTGGGTGGGGAAGCCGACGTCCTCGCTGAGGGCGGTGAGCCGGTGCGGCGGGTCGAAGTTCGTGAGCGTGGACCCGAAGGGCCCGGTGCGCTTCTCCCCGTCGAACTCCATCGGCCACAGCCAGCCGCCCGTACCGGACGTGATGGCGTCCCACACCTCCCCCGGCGTGGCGTCGACCTCAAACTCGTAGACGATCTCGAATTCCTTGGACATGACTGGCTCCTGGCTCCTGAGTCCTACTGGTCCAACTCCGGGGTGGACGGGTCCGGTCCGGGGACGGGCCGGGGTTGCGGCTGTTCCTTGACCGTGGGGTGGACGGCCACGATGATCCGGTGGTCGCGTCCCTCCTCCGCGTCACCCGCGTCGTACTTGCGGATGAGGGCGCTCACCCCGGCGGTCAGTTCCTGGATGAACGCGGCCCGGTCGGCGGCGGACGCGAAGCGCACCTCGCCGTCCAGCGCGTACGTCGCCAGCCGCTTGTGGGCCTTGGTCGCGCCGGTGATCAGCGAACCGACGTCCCGCACCAGCCGGGCGCCGAGCGCCAGCAGCCAGCGCGCGGACAGCTGATCGCGGAACCGGTCCGGGTCCGGCTGCACGGCGGCGAGCGCGAGCGGCGAGATGACGTACGACGCGGCGGTCGCCCGCATCAGCCGCTCGGTGACATTGCCCTTGCGCCGCTCGCCGGCCAGCTCGACCAGGCCGTGCCGCTCCAGCGCCTTGAGGTGGTAGTTCACCTTCTGCCGGGGCAGGCCGACCTTGCCGGCCAGCATGGTGGCGGACGCGGGTCCGGCCGCCAGCTCGGCGAGCAGCCGGGCCCTTATGGGGTCCAGCGAGACGGCTGCGGCCTCGGGGTCCTCGATCACGGTGACGTCCAGCATGCGTCCACCGTCTCACCGAACACTTTTTTTGTCCAGGGGAGTGAGATTGTCGGCAGGACCCTTCTGCCGGCCGGTCGGACTTCCACGGCCAGTCGGACTTCCGCGGCCGGCCGGGTTTCCGCCGGCCAGCTAGGTTCCGCCGGTCAGTCGGGTTCCGCCGGTCAGTCGGGGACGAGGCCGAGGGCGTGGTCGTAGCGGCCGACCGTGGTGCTCTTCAGGCCGGGCCAGGTCTGGACGCGTTCCCAGAGCGCGGTGGCGGAGCCGATGCCGTCGCCGGGGGCCGCGAGGGCCTCGATGTGGGACTGGGCGCTGTCCCACTCGGCGTAGTTGAGGACGCGGGTGCCGTCGGTGGAGAGGTGGAAGTGGGCGGAGATGCCGCCGGGGTGCGGGGCGGGTTCGTTCTCCAGGGCCTCGAACACGGCGTCCACCCAGGCGCGTTGACGGTCGGGGTCGGGGCCCTCGAACTCGATGTCGACGATCACTATGCATCCGGGGGTACGGCCGCCCCGGTCCGCCGGGCCTCCGCTGCGGTAGTGCCGGTAGCGGCCGAGGCCGAGGCGCTCGATGCCCGGTACGGCGGTGTCGATCTCGTCGACGCGTTCCTGGCGGCGGGTCTTGACGAAGGCCTCGTACACCGGCTCGCTCGTCCACTGCGAGTAGTGCAGCAGGGTGGAGGCGTCGTGGCCGGTGTAGACGTGGTAGCCGAGGAGGTCGTCGGCGGGCCAGGGGCGGCGTTCCCAGGCGGCGGCGACCGCCTCGACCGTCTGCCGCTGGCGCAGCGGTGTGCCGACGCGCCAGGTGCTGAAGAAGGGGGCGCCGACGCGGGGATCGGAGAGGGCTGGGTGGGAGTCGGTTCGGCGGGTGGTCATGCGGGCCTCCGATGCTCGGTACGGGTGTGTACCGAACAGCCTTCAACCTCGACCAAACTTGAGGTCAAGGCCCGCCCTACTTCTGTACCTCGCCTCCTTATTTCGGCGCCTCGCCTCCCTCCAGGCGGGCCAAGCGGCTCTGGAACCAGTCGAGCCGGGCCTGCAACAGGGCTGCCTCCGCGACGAGTTCGGGCACGCCGAGCCCCTCGGGCAGACCGGGGTCGACGTTCACCGTCTCCCCCTCGCTCCCCGCCACCACCCGCAGCCCGTCGCCGGCCAGCCGGGCGAACGCGGCGAGCGAGACGGACGTACGGCCACGGACGCAGCCCGCGCACGCGGCGGCCAGGGCGCGCCAACCGGGCCTGCCCCAGCCGGCATCGGCCAGGGCGACGGCTCGGGCGCCGCAGGTGCAGGGGCCGACGGTGGCGGTGCGGACGCGTTGACGGGCGTAGCGGAAGCCGAGTTCGAAGCGGATGTAGGTGCCGAGCACGGTGATGTCGAGGAGGACCGCCGCGCGGTGCTCGGCGGTGCACAACAGGGCCTCCGCCGCTGCCCGTTCGTGCACACAGTGGAAGCCGCAGTCGCAGAGTCGCGCGGGCGAACGGTGGCGGCGGCCGTAGACGCAGGACGCGTCGGCCACCACTCCGTACGGCAGCGCGCCGCCCAGCGACACACCGGTGAACCCGGCCCGGGTGCCGTCCTGGGACAGCACCGGGTGGGCGATCTTGAATCCGGTCGGCGGCTCCGTCGGGCGTTCCTCGGGGAGCCGCAGCCTCATCGGGCGGCCGGTACCTCTTCGGGCGCCTTCTCCTCCGTGAACTCCGCGATGTTCTCGGGTAGTTCGAGCTCTTCCTCGTGGATCTGCGGCCGCTCTTCGGCGACTCCGGTGGCCAGTGCCTTGCCGAGCTTCATGACGCCTCCCGTGACCAGAGGTGGGTCAACTTCCCACGCCTGTGACCTTCCTGGCCATGGTGACCCATGAACGGGCCGATTGGACATAGGGCCTTGTGCCCGCGCGCGGGAAGCGGTGTCGTCGCGCGAATGGCGATGGTCTCCCACGGGCATCGTGCCCCTGTGCACACGTTCGGGATCGTCATCATCGCGGTCGTCGGTCTGTTCGTCTGGCTGCTGGCCGCGCTGCTCCTCGTCATGGCCCACACCTACTGGAACGCACGATGGACGCGCGCGGCACACGTCGTGGTGTCCGTGGCCCTCCTGGGGGCACTGGCGTTCGGGATCTACCGGCTGGTCCTCGCCATTCCGGCCGACGGGTGCGGAGGCTCCCCCGCCCAGAAGTCGTGGTGCTCGCTGGGTTGAGGCCGCGTCCGGTACGGCCCCCGTCTCTCCCCGTCACACCGCCCCCAGCGCCTTCGCCACCGCGTCCCTCACCGCTGCCTCCGAGGGGGCGGATCGGCCCTGCCTCGCGGCCAGTTCGGCGAGGGAGGTCATCGTCACCCCGGGCAAGCCGCAGGCAGTGAACGCGGCGAACTCCTCAAGGTCCGACGTGATGTTGAGGGCGAAGCCGTGGCTCGTCACGCCACCCCTGATGCGCATGCCGATCGAGGCGAGCTTCGCGCCGGCCGGTGTCCAGATGCCGGCCAACGACTGGGCGCCGGGCGGGGTGTCCCGTCGTAGCGTCTCGAAACCGAGGGTGGCGCAGGCGGCGATCAGGGCGTTCTCGACCTGGCGCACGATGTCGCCGGGGCCGCGCTCGCGGAGGTTGAGGACCAGGTAGCCGATCAGCTGGCCGGGGCCGTGGCCGCGAGCAGGCCGTAGAGGAACGTCACGATCAGGGCGGGGCCCCACATCGTGTAGTCCCGCATCTGGAGGAAGGTCTGCTGGGGGGCGAGGACGATGCCTCTCAGC
>NZ_JBLTJC010000591.1:0-4288 GCF_048158785.1 Streptomyces colwelliae
GTGGGTGGGTTGTAAGTCAATTCCGAGGCGATGTCTCGGAATTGGTTGAGGATGGGGTTCATGTGGGGTGAGTGGAAGGCGTGGCTGACGTCGAGGCGTCGTATGCGTCGCCCTTGTTTTTCCAGTGCTGGGCCAGCTGCGTGACGGTGTTGTGGTCTCCGGAGAGGACGAGGGAGGTGGGTGAGTTGATGGCGGCGATGGAGACGCGGTCGTCGTCGAGTCCTGGCAGGATCTCGGTCTCGGTGGCTTCTACGGCGATCATGGTGCCGCCGGTGGGGAGTTGCTGCATGAGGCGGGCGCGGGCGGAGACCAGCTTGGCCGCGTCTTCGAGGGTGAGGACGCCTGCGGCGTGGGCGGCGGAGATCTCGCCGATGGAGTGTCCGGCGAGGAAGTCGGGTCGTACGCCGAAGCTGTCGAGGAGTTTGAACAGGGCGGTGTGGAAGGCGAACAGGGCGGTCTGGGTGTAGAGGGTCTGTCCGAGAAGGTCCGCGTCTTCCCCGAACATGACGTCCCGCAACGGGAGTTCGAGATGCGGGTCGAGGAGTGCGCACACCTCGTCCAGGGCCTGGGCGAACACGGGATAGGTGTCGTACAACTCCCGTCCCATTCCGGCCCGTTGCGAGCCCTGCCCCGAGAACAGGAACGCCACCCTCGGCGTCTCGACAGCCGTACCCCGAAGGAGGTGCGGTGCCTGGTCGCCCGAGGCGAGTGCGGTGAGGCCGTCGAGCAGTTCCTCGCGTGAGGTGCCGACGATGCCCGCGCGGTTCTCGAAGGCGCTGCGGGTCGTGGTGAGCGAAGAGGCGAGATCGAGGAGGTCCGTCTCGGGTGCCGTGCGGACACGCTGGGCGAGCCGCGCGGCCTGCGCCCGCAGCGACACCTCGCCTCGGGCGGACACCAGCCAGGACAGCGGGCGCCCGGCCGAGGGGGACGTGCGGGTGGCGCCCGTGGCGGCTGTGGGCCTGCGGCGGGGCGCCTCGGTGAGGACGACATGGCAGTTGGTTCCGCCCATGCCGAACGAACTCACGCCGGCGATCAGCCTCTTGCGCGGCTGCGGCCACGTCGTCAGGCCGGTCTGTACACGCAGGCGCAACTCGTCGAGCGGGATCGCAGGGTTGGGCGTGGCGTAGTTGAGGCTGGGAGGCAGTCTGCGGTGGCGGATACTCAACGCGACTTTGAGCAGACCGACGATGCCGGCCGCGCCTTCGAGATGACCGACATTGGTCTTCGCCGATCCGACGGCGAGCGGGTGGTCCGCAGGACGGTGACGTCCGATCGCCTCACCGAGTGCGGCGGCCTCGACAGGGTCGCCCACCGGGGTGCCGGTGCCGTGGAGTTCGACGTACTGGACGGCGTCGGGTGTGATACCCGCCTGTTCGTGTGCGGCCCGGACGACGTCCGCCTGCGCGGCAGCGCTCGGCACGGTCAGTCCGTCGGTCGCGCCGTCGTTGTTCACAGCGGAGCCGCGGATCACGCACACGATGTCGTCGCCGTCACGCAGGGCTTGGTCGAGCGGTTTGAGGACGACGAGACCGCCGCCCTCGCCGCGCACGTATCCGTTGGCCCGCGCGTCAAAGGTGTAGCAGCGTCCGTCGGGCGAGAGCCCTCCGAACCGGGACGCGCCCAGGGCGCTCTCAGGCGCAAGATTGAGGTTGACGCCACCGGCGATGGCGAGGTCGGTGGCGCCGGAGCGCAGACTGTCCACTGCGAGGTGCACGGCGACGAGGGCCGACGACTGGGCGGTGTCGACGGTCATGCTCGGCCCGCGCAGACCGAGCGCGTAGGAGAGGCGGTTGGCGATGACGCTACGGTGCAGTCCGGTGACCGAGTGGCGGCCCACCGCCTGGAAGCCATAGGCGTGCAGCAGTTTGGCGTAGTCGTCCCAGATGGCGCCGACGAAGACGCCTGTGCGGCTCCCCGCCAGCCGGGCCGGCACGATACCGGCGTCCTCCAGGGCCTCCCAGCCGAGTTCCAGTACCAGGCGCTGCTGCGGGTCCATGGCGGCGGCCTCGCGCGGGGAGATCCCGAAGAAGGCCGGGTCGAACCCGTCGACCCGGTCGAGGAAACCGCCGCGTCGGGTGCGGTCCCAGTCGCCGTCAGGATCGTCCTCGGCCGTGGGCGCCTCGCCGGTCCAGCGGTCGGCCGGCACGTCGGACACGGCGTCGGTGCCGTCGCGGAGCAACTGCCAGAACGCGGCGGTGTCCTGGGCTCCGGGAAGGCGGCACGACAGTCCGATGACGGCGATCGGCCGGTCCCCGTCGGTGCCGTCCGGCTGCCGCACCGGCTCGGTCCGCCGGGGGAGTGAGGAATCGGACCTGGGCTCCATGGTGCTCGACCACCCCTCGTCGTCACTGCGCACACTGGCTGCGGCTGGATCTGCCGCACCGATGATCAGGTTCACGGGGTCGGCTAACGATGCCCTTGCCTTGCCCTAAAGCATCCGAAAGGGCGTGTCCGAGGCGTGTATGCCGGCCTGCTCCCGAGGTTGCTCCGCGGGACGGGCGGACCGAGCGATGCCGGCGCGGCTCCCGGACATCACCACCAGAGCCACGGCATCGGCCCTGGAGCCTGTCCGGCGGCGGATCACACCGCATACGCGGGGTCTGGCACGCCCTCCTCTGCCTTGCAGTCGGACGGACCAGACCACTCCGGCGCTGACCAGGCGCGGTTGTCTTCCTACGACCTGATCCGCCGGGCAGGCCCTAAGCGGCGCTTCAGGACCGCCGACCACGATGGCGGGACGCCCGGGCATCCCGGGCGCGACGTGCGAGGGGAGGAAGCGGTATGAGGCTGAGGTTCTGGCTGGCGAAGGCCGGTGCCGTCACGGTGAAGATCTTGATCCATCTCGGCAGCGTCAGCTTCTTCGCTGTACCGCTGCCAAGCGTCCACTACCCGGACGCCGGCGCCGACCCCGGTCCGCAGGAGGCCTGGCCGCCGGGGGCGGCGCACGGTCCGTATGGGGGTGGCGGCCGTACCCAGGAGCCACCGGCCGGCCATCCGGAGCGGCACTGCGCGGGCCCGCCGAGCCGGATCGAGCGGGAGTTGTGGGCGGGGCTGGGCATCGACGTGGACCGGGCCGGAAGTTGACGGGCCGTCACGGTTGGGGCGAGCGCCGGTTTTAGCGGGGCCAAGGGTTCCCGTTAGCGGTGCGTCCTAGCGTCGTGGCGTTTCTCCGGCGTGCGACGAGGTGAGGGTGGACATGGCGGACTTCACGATGACGATCGACGGCGAGAGGGTGACCTCGGCGAGGACGTTCGGTGTCGTCAATCCGGCGACCGGCGAGGTGTGGGCCGAAGCGCCCGACTGCTCGCCCGGGCAACTGGACGACGCGCTGCGGTCGGCCAGGGCGGCGCAGCCCGGCTGGGCCGCGGACCTGGCGGCGCGCCGCACGGCACTGCACGCGGCGGGGGACCTGCTGATGGCGAGGGTCGGGGAGATCGCACCGGTCCTCACCGCCGAGCAGGGCAAGCCGCTGAAGGAGGCCGCCGAGGAGGTCTTCGGGTTCGGCTACTGGCTGAAGTACTACGCGGATCTGCCGGTGCCGCGAGAGATCCTTCAGGACGACGAGAGCGCGTTCGTGGAGGTGGTCCGCCGACCGGTGGGGGTGGTCGCCGCGATCACGCCGTGGAACTTCCCGCTGGTGCTCGCCTCCTGGAAGGTGGCGCCCGCGTTGCTGGCCGGGAACACCGTGGTGCTGAAGCCCTCGCCGTACACCCCGCTGGCCACGCTGAAGGCCGGCGAGGTGCTGGCGGAGGTGCTGCCCGCGGGGGTGCTCAACGTGGTGAGCGGCGGCGACGAGCTGGGCGCCAGGCTGACCCGGCACGAGATCCCCCGCAAGATCAGCTTCACCGGCTCGGTCCCCACCGGCAAGACCATTGCGGCCGCCGCCGCGCCGGACCTCAAGCGGCTCACCCTGGAACTCGGCGGCAACGACCCCGCCATCCTGCTCGACGACGTGGACCCGGCTGCCGTCGCCGACCGCCTCTTCGGCGCGGCCTTCGCGAACAACGGACAGGTCTGTGCGGCGGTCAAGCGGGTCTACGCCCCCCGGTCGCTGTACGGCGAGGTGGTGGAGGCGCTTGCCGACCGGGCGCGACGCGCGCAGGTCGGCGACGGCACTCACGACGGTGTGGAACTCGCGGGTGACGGTTCCGTGAGCGAGGGGGTGTCGGGTGTGGACCTCGACGCGTACGCCGCCGCGCTGACCGCCTACCGGCTCCTGGCGAGTTCGGCGCACGTCCTCGGTGTGAGCCTGGACCGCGTCCCGGCGTGGCCCGTCAACGTGGCCGCC
>NZ_JBLTJC010000592.1:0-4269 GCF_048158785.1 Streptomyces colwelliae
CCCCCGCCCTCGGCGACCTCGCCCCCCGCCTGACCGAGCTGACCCTGCGCGACGCGCACCGGCTCGGGCGCAGGCTCGAAGGCGCGCGCAGGATCCGCAAGCCGGAGGCCCGCGCCGCCGTCCTCGCCGAGATCGAGGCCGAGGTGGCCCGCGGCGAGGAGCGGATGGCCGAGCGCCGTACCCGCATCCCCGCGATCTCGTATCCGGAGCAGCTGCCGGTCAGCCAGAAGAAGGCCGACATCGCGGCCGCGATCCGCGATCACCAGGTCGTGATCGTGGCCGGTGAGACCGGGTCCGGCAAGACCACCCAGATCCCCAAGATCTGCCTCGAACTCGGCCGTGGCGTCCGCGGCATGATCGGGCACACCCAGCCCCGCCGTATCGCCGCGCGCACCGTCGCCGAGCGCATCGCGGAGGAGATGGACACCCCGCTCGGCGAGGCCGTCGGCTGGAAGGTCCGTTTCACGGACCAGGTGAACCAGGAGTCGACGTTCATCAAGCTGATGACGGACGGCATCCTGCTCGCCGAGATCCAGACCGACCGCGAACTGCGCGCCTACGACACGATCATCATCGACGAGGCCCACGAGCGGTCCCTCAACATCGACTTCCTCCTCGGCTACCTCGCCCAACTGCTGCCCAAGCGCCCGGACTTGAAGGTCGTCATCACCTCGGCGACCATCGACCCGGAGCGTTTCTCCCGGCACTTCGGCGACGCCCCGATCATCGAGGTCAGCGGCCGGACGTATCCGGTGGAGGTGCGGTACCGCCCGCTCCTGGAGGACGAGTCCGAGGACTCCGACCGCGACCAGATCACCGCGATCTGCGACGCCGTGGAGGAGCTCCAGGGCGAGGGCAAGGGCGACATCCTCGTCTTCCTCTCCGGGGAGCGGGAGATCCGCGACACGGCGGACGCGCTGACGAAGAAGAACTATCGCTTCACCGAGGTCCTCCCCCTCTATGCCCGCCTCTCGCACGCCGAGCAGCACCGCGTATTCCAGCAGCACACGGGCCGCAGGATCGTTCTGGCCACCAACGTCGCCGAGACCTCCCTCACCGTCCCGGGCATCAAGTACGTCATCGACCCCGGCTTCGCCCGGATCAGCCGTTACAGCCACCGTACGAAGGTGCAGCGGCTGCCCATCGAGGCGGTCAGCCAGGCAAGTGCCAATCAGCGCAAGGGTCGTTGCGGCCGTACGTCGGACGGCATCTGCGTCCGCCTGTACTCCGAGGACGACTTCCTCGCCCGCCCGGAGTTCACCGATGCCGAGATCCTGCGGACGAACCTCGCCTCCGTCATCCTTCAGATGACCGCGGCCGGTCTCGGTGAGATCGAGAAGTTCCCGTTCATCGACCCGCCGGACCACCGCAACATCCGCGACGGCGTCCAACTCCTCCAGGAACTGGGCGCGTTGGACCCGGACGAGAAGGACCCGCGCAAGCGCCTCACGCAGACCGGCCGCAAGCTCGCCCAGCTCCCGGTCGACCCCCGGCTCGCCCGCATGGTCCTGGAGGCCGACAAGAACGGCTGTGTCCGCGAGGTCATGGTGATCGCCGCCGCGCTCTCCATCCAGGACCCGCGCGAGCGCCCGGCCGAGAAGCAGACCCAGGCCGACCAGCAGCACGCGCGCTTCCGGGACGAGACGAGCGACTTCCTCGCGTTCCTCAACATGTGGCGGTACATCCGCGAGCAGCAGAAGGAGCGCGGCTCGTCCGCGTTCCGTCGCATGTGCAAGCAGGAGTACCTGAACTTCCTCCGGATCCGCGAGTGGCAGGACATCTACAGCCAACTCCGCACGGTGGCAAAGCAGATGGGCCTTCAGCTCAGCGAGGACGATGCGGCGGACCAGAGCGTGCACCTCTCGCTCCTCGCCGGCCTGCTGTCCCACATCGGCATGAAGGACGTGAAGGACGGCGCGAAGAACGAGTATCTCGGCGCCCGCAGCGCCAAGTTCGCGATCTTCCCGGGTTCCGCGCTCTTCAAGAAGACCCCGCGTTTCGTCATGTCGGCGGAACTGGTGGAGACTTCACGTCTCTGGGCCCGCGTCAACGCCAAGATCGAGCCCGAGTGGGTCGAGCCCCTCGCCGGCCACCTCCTCAAGCGGACGTACAGCGAACCGCACTGGGAGAAGGACCAGGCGGCCGTGATGGCCTTCGAGAAGGTCACGCTCTACGGCGTCCCGATCATCGCCCAGCGCAAGGTGAACTACGGCCGGATCGACCCGGAGGCGTCCCGCGAGCTGTTCATCCGCAACGCGCTGGTCGAGGGCGACTGGCGCACGCACCACAAGTTCTTCGCCGACAACCGCAAACTCCTCACCGAGGTCGAGGAGTTGGAGCATCGCGCCCGGCGCCGGGACATCCTGGTCGACGACGAGACGCTCTACGACTTCTACGACCAGCGGGTGCCCGAACACGTCGTCTCCGGCGCCCACTTCGACTCCTGGTGGAAGCACAAGCGGCATGAGGAGCCCGAACTCCTCGACTTCGAGCGCTCGATGCTCATCAACGAGCGCGCGGGCGACATCAGCAAGGCCGACTATCCGGACTCCTGGCATCAGGGCCGGCTGAAGTTCCGGGTGACGTACCAGTTCGAGCCGGGCGCGGACGCGGACGGTGTCACGGTCCACATCCCGCTCCAGGTCCTCAACCAGGTGACGGACGAGGGCTTCGACTGGCAGATCCCCGGGTTGCGGGAAGAGGTCGTGACCGAACTCATCCGCTCCCTCCCGAAGCCGATCCGCCGCAACTACGTCCCGGCCCCGAACTTCGCCCAACGCTTCCTGGCGACGGCGGTTCCCCTCCAAGAACCTCTCCCCACCACCATGGCGCGCGAGTTGAAGCGCATGGTCGGAGTCCCCTTCACCGCCGACGACTTCGACTGGTCGAAGGTCCCGGACCACCTGCTCATCACCTTCCGGATCGTGGACGAGCGGCGCCGCAAGATCGCCGAGGACAAGGACCTGGAGGCGCTGAAGGTCCGCCTGAAGCCGAAGGCGAGGCAGGCCATCTCGCAGGCGGCAGCGGCGACGGCCGAGCGCGAGGGCGGGGAGTCCCTGGAACGCAAGGGCCTCACCGACTGGACGATCGGCTCGCTCACCCGCGTCTTCGAGACCCGCCGGGCCGGCCAGCCGGTGAAGGCGTACCCGGCGCTGGTCGACGACGGCGACACCGTCTCCGTGCGGCTCTTCGACACGGAGGAGGAGCAGGCGGAGGCGATGTGGAAGGGCACGCGCCGGCTCATCGTGCGCAACATCCCGGTGAATCCGGCGAAGTTCGCCTCCGAGAAGCTCACGAACGCGCAGAAGCTGGCCCTGTCCGCGAACCCGCACGGTTCGATCCAGGCCCTGTTCGACGACTGCGCGCTGGCGGCGGCGGACAAGCTGATCGGCGACTTCGGCGGCCCGGCGTGGGACGAGGAGTCGTACCGGAAGCTCTACGAGAAGGTGCGCGCCGAGATCGTCGACACGACGGTCCGCGCGGTGAGCCAGGTCCAACAGGTGCTGGCCGCCTGGCAGGCCTGTGAGCGCCGCCTGAAGACCGCACACAGCCCCGCCCTCCTCCCGAACCTCGCGGACGTACGGATCCAGCTGGACGCCCTCGTGAAGCCGGGCTTCGTCACGGCGGCGGGCGTACGACGCCTGCCCGACCTGATGCGCTACTTGGTGGCCGCCGACCGCCGCCTCCAGCAGATGCCGACAGGGGTCCAGCGGGACACGACCCGCATGGAGAAGGTCCACGAGATGCAGGACGAGTACGCGTGGCTCCTGGAGCAACTCCCGCAGGGCCGCCCGATTCCGTCCTCCGTCCGGGACATCCGCTGGATGATCGAGGAGCTCCGGGTCAGCTATTTCGCCCACGCGCTGGGCACGGCGTACCCGGTCTCCGACAAGCGGATCGTGAAGGCGATCGACGCGGCCGCACCGTAACAGCGCCTGCACACCGAGTGAGTTCGACCAGGCGGGCCACCCTCCTGTACAGTCTCGTCTCGCAGCACAACGCACCAACAAGTGCCGCGAATCAAGGTCCTGTGGAGCAGCTTGGAGTGCTCGCCACCCTGTCAAGGTGGAGGCCGCGGGTTCAAATCCCGTCAGGACCGCAGTGAACGAGACCCACTCCCTTCGGGGGGTGGGTTTTTTCGTGTGCCTACGGCGTCCTGTCGGCACCGGTCCGCACCACTCAGCCCGTCCACCCTTTGAGCGCAGGCCCGCACAATCAGCCCGTCCGGCGTTTGAGGACGAGGCCGTTCAGGCCGAAGGGGGGTCTGGG
>NZ_JBLTJC010000593.1:0-4245 GCF_048158785.1 Streptomyces colwelliae
GCCTTTGCCGCGCGCAGCGTGCGCATGAGCTCATCGATGACGTCGGCCCGAAGTCTCGTCGACCGGTGGGAGGACGAGGACTGCGGCGCTGGCTGGTCAGATTCGTGAACGCGTCCAGATTCCGCGTCGGTGGTGCTCGGCGTGCGCGCGGATTTCTACGGCCACTGCGTCCAGGACCCCCACCGAGCCCGGCAAGGATCCGAGCGCGTCTACCCTCGCGGCATGATCCGCACCGCGACCCCCACCGACATCCCCGTCATCCACGCCCTGATCCGCGAACTCGCCGCGTACGAAAAGGAACCCCAGGAGGCGAGGGCGACCCCGGAACAGCTCCACGAGGCCCTCTTCGGCCAACACCCCGGCGCCTACGCCCACATCGCGACCGACGACACCACCGGCGAACCGATCGGCTTCGCGCTCTGGTTCCTCAACTTCTCGACCTGGCGCGGCGTCCACGGCATCTACCTGGAGGACCTGTACGTCCGCCCCACGGCCCGCGGCACCGGCCACGGCAAGGCCCTCCTCACCGAACTCGCCCGCATCTGCGTCGACCGCGGCTACGAACGCCTGGAGTGGTCCGTCCTCAACTGGAACCGCCCCGCCATCGACTTCTACGAGGCGCTGGGCGCCCGCCCCCAGGACGAGTGGACGGTGTACCGGCTGACGGACGGCCCGTTGCGGGAGTTGGGACAGCACCGGTGACTGACGGCCCACCTGCTCGACTACTCGACTGGGCTTCCTTGACCGGGAGTTGACGAGCGACGGCGGAAATTCGCGCGCACGATCATGTGGAGATTGGGCAGGGTCGGGGCATGAGCTTCACGAATATGCCATCTTTCTTACCGGGCCTCGAACTCTCCCGCCGTTTCTACACAGAAGCCGTCCGCCCCCTCCTGGAGGACGCCGCCCCCGACATCCCGCACTCCGCCGCCCGCATCGGCAGCGGCTCGGAGGTCCTCGGCTACGACACCCCGCGCTCGACGGACCACGAGTGGGGCCCGCGTCTCCAGCTCTTCCTCCGCCCCCGGGACGTCCCCCGCCACGCGGGCCGCATCAGACACCATCTCGCCGAGCACCTCCCGAAAACCTTCCACGGCTACCCGACGAACTTCGCCCCGACCGGCGACGGCGACATCCGCGTCATGCGCGCCACGGACGGCCCGGTCCACCACCGGGTCGAAGTCACCCACACCGCGGCCTGGTTCAGGGCAACGCTCGGCTTCGACCCCACCCACGAGATCACCCCGACCGACTGGCTGACCACCCCCACCCAACTCCTCGCCGAGGTCACGGGAGGCGCGGTGTTCCACGACGGCCTGCACGAACTCGGCCCTCTGCGCCACACCCTCCGCTGGTACCCCCGCGACGTCTGGCTCCACGTCCTGGCCCGCCAGTGGAACCGCGTCTCCCAGGAGGAGGCCTTCGTGGGCCGCTGCGGCGAGGTGGGCGACGAACTCGGCTCGGCGACAGCGGCAGCGGGCCTGGCCCGGACCCTGATGCGCCTGTGCCTCCTCATGGACCGCCGCTACCCCCCGTACAACAAATGGCTGGGCACCGCCTTCGCCCGTACGACCGCCGGCCACCGCCTGATCCCGGTCCTCACGGCCGCCCTGTCGGCCACGGACTGGCACACGAGGGAGAAACACCTCACCAACGCCTACGAGACGGCGGCGGGCATCCACAACCAACTGAACCTGACCGACCGCGTGGACCCCACCACCCGCCCCTACCACTCCAGACCCTTCCGGGTCCTCCACGCCGAACGCTTCACCAGAGCCCTCACGGCCCGCATCACGGACCCGACCTTGAGAGAACTCCCCGACACCATAGGAAATCCCAGGCCGGACAATGCCTGACCTGGGCGTTTCTCACGGAGCCCCCTGTCGGATTCGAACCGACGACCTACGACACAGCACAAGACCACGACTGATCATGCCGTCAGGTGCCGCGCCGTGCTGCTGAGTGACGTTCAGCCTGATCAGAGCATCTACGGCCGGTTGTCCCGTGCCGCCTCGTTTCACGTCGTCCACGGGCGCCCGGCCACGGGGCGGCCACCACTCCGGTTGTGGCAGCTCTACACGCCTCGGAGGATGCGGGCCCCGGCGCTCGACCTACGGCTTCGATCGCCGCGACCGTTGCGGCGGCGCCGGATGCGTCCCGCGAGTAGTCGACCACGACGTTTGCGCCGAGCCGGCCCGGCGGATCGCGACCGCCTGTCCGATACCCCGCTGACGCCGGTGAGCGCTCCTTTTCAGGCGCCGGCGCCGCCGTCGACCGGGACGATCGCGCCGGTCACGTACGAGGCGCGGTCGCTGAGCAGCCACGCGGCCGCCTCGGCGACCTCGCGGGGCTCGGCCATGCGGCCGAGCGGTGTCCCCGCGGTACTGGCCTCGATGATGCCGGGAGTCGCGGCCTCCCACTCCTCCATCATCGCCGTGGCCGTGCCGCCGGGAGTGATGCCGTTCACCCGGATGCCCTCCGCGGCCCAGGTCACCGCGGCGGTCTCCGTGAGGCTGTTGAGCGCGCGCTTCATGGCGCCGTACGCGGGCAGGGGCGGTACCGCGCGGCGGCTGCCGATGCTGGAGGTGTTGACGATCGCCCCGCCGCCGTTGTGCCGCATGAGTGCGGCCTCGGCGTTCATGGCGGTCCAGTGCGAGCGGAAGTTCACCGCGAACTGCCCGTCGATGTCCGCGTCGCTCGTGGTGTCGAGCGGGCCGGGCTGCCGCTGGACGATCGCGCCGTTGTTGAAGGCGCCGTCGAGCCGTCCGTGCAGTTCCTCGACGCGGTCGACGGCGGCGCGGATGCTCGCGGGGTCGGCGAGGTCCAGGGTGACGGCGTCGGCGACGTGCCCGTCGGCGCGGATCTCCTTCACGATGCGGTCCAGGGCGTCGGTGCCGCGGGCGGCGAGCACGACGGCGGCGCCCTCGGAGGCAAAGAGCCGGGCCGCGGCCTCCCCGATGCCGCGGCTGGCGCCGGTGATGAAGATGACCTTGCCGGCGAGCAGGCCGATGGGTGCGCTGCCAGTGGTGTTCGTGTCGTTCGTCATGGCAACAGCGTCCGGCCGGCAGCCGGCCGGATACAGGCACAGGCTGTACCAGGATCCGCCGCCGGGCGGCGCACACACTGGGCGTATGGACAAACAGGAACTCGGGGCGTTCCTCCGCAGCCGCCGCGAGCGGCTCCGCCCGCAGGACGTCGCCCTCCCCTCCGGCCCGCGACGCCGCACACCAGGGCTTCGCCGCGAGGAAGTGGCGGTCCTGGCGCACATCTCCACGGAGTACTACATCCGGCTCGAGCAGGGCAGGGCGCCACGCCCCTCGGCCGACGTCCTGGCCGCGATCGCGGGAGCGCTGCGGCTCACCGACGCGGAGTCCGACCACCTCCACGTCCTCGCGGGCACCGCGCCGAACCGGACCGGACTGCACCGGCGCGACGTCCGCCCCAGCATCCTCGCGCTCCTTCAACGGCTGCCGCAGACGGCCGGCTTCGTGATGTCCGCCGCGTGCGAGGTCCTCGCCTGGAACGACCTCGCCGCCGCGCTCATGGAGGACTTCGCCCCGCTCGCCCCCAAGGACCGCAGCCTCGCGCGCCGGGCCTTCCCCGGGCCGCAGCCCGCCGATACGACGCTCTACGGGATCTCCGACGCCGCCGACTTCCGGCTGGGCGTCGTGATGCAGCTCCACGCCACCCTCGCCCGCTACCCCACCGATCCCGCGGTGACCGGCCTCGTCGACGAACTCCGCGATACCAGCCCCGACTTCGCCCGGCTCTGGGAACGACACGACGTACAGGCCGCCCCGATGCTCACCAAGACCTTCCGCCACCCGGCCGTCGGCGAGGTCACCGTCGACTGCGACACCCTCACCCTCACCGACCGCGACCAGCACCTCGTGCTCTTCAGCGCGCCGCCGGGATCCCCCGGCGCCGAAGCCCTCGCCCTGCTCAACGTCCTGGGAACAGAGGCCAGTCACTACCCGCGATAGCGCCACAGCCGGCCGCCGCGAGCACCAACGCCGGCAGGGGCGACCTACCGATCCGGTCGGCCGTCGCCTACTCGTCCAGGGAGCATGCCGATGCCCATGGATACGGCGACGATCAGCAGGGTGTCGATGCCGACGGCAGTGACAGCGGCGAACATGACCAGTCCGGCCGCGCCGGTCGCGGCCCCGGCGGGAAGGCGACGACGGCGGTCAGGTCGGTCGTGTACGCCTTGCGCTCACCCACCGCCCCAGCACACCACGGCCG
>NZ_JBLTJC010000594.1:0-4242 GCF_048158785.1 Streptomyces colwelliae
CCGTAGGACCGCACGCGAGGGTGCGGTCCTACGGGCTGCTCGGGACGGGCCATGGGGCGGGTACTGCCACAAGGCGCGTTGGGGCCCGAGGAACGGAATCGTCAGCGTGCGTGGGCGCGGGGGCGCGGTTTCTCGTGAGTCCCGGGTGGACGGACATGCTGCTGGAGGCGATGCAGGGGTCCGGGGTGCCGTTCCTGCCGGGGGTGTCGACCACGTCCGAGGTGGTCGCGCTGTTGGAGCGCGGGGTGCGGGAGATGAAGTTCTTCCCGGCTCAGGCCGCGGGCGGTACGGCGTATCTCAGGTCGCTGGCGGGGCCGTTGCCGCAGGCGCGGTTCTGTCCTACCGGCGGGATAGGGGTCAACTCCGCGCCGGAATACCTGGCGTTGCCCAACGTCGGCTGTGTGGGCGGGAGTTGGATGATCCCGGCGGACGCGGTGGCCGCGCGGGACTGGGGGCGGATCGAGGCGCTGGCCCGCGAGGCGGCGGCGCTGCGTTCAGCGTAGGTGGGACGTGTCGTTGAACAGCCGTACGCTCGCGTTGCCGTCCGCGTAGTACGCCACCGCCGAGATCGATGCCGCCGACAGTTCCATGCGGAACAGGGACTCCGGCGGGGCGCCCAGGGCGAGTTGGACGAACGTCTTGATCGGGGTGACGTGGGTGACGAGCAGGACGGTGCGGCCCGCGTAGGCGGCGGTCAGCTTGTCTCGGGTGGCGGCGATCCGGGTTGCCGTGTCCGCGAAACTCTCGCCTCCGCCGGTGGGTTGGGCGGTGGGGTCGGCCAACCAGGTCGTCAGGTCGTCGGGGTATCGCTCACGTACCTCGCCGAAGGTGAGGCCCTCCCAGGCGCCGAAGTCCGTTTCGCGCAGGCCCTCTTCGATCGTCACGTCCAGGCCGAGGCGGTTCGCTACGGCTGCGGCGGTCTCTCTGGTCCGGGTGAGGGGGGACGCGAGGATGTGCTGGATCGTGCCGCGGGCTGCCAACGCGGTTGCGGCTCGCTCCGCTTGGTCCTGGCCGACGTTCGAGAGGGCGGGGTTGGTGCCGCCGCTGCCTGAGAAGCGTTTCTGGGGGGTTAGGGGGGTTTCGCCGTGACGGAGGAGGACGAAGGTCGCGGGGGCGCCCATGTCTGCGGGGGCCCAACCCGGGCTGGGGGTCGCTACGTTGCGGGCTGCGCGGGTGTCGGCGGTGGTCTTCTCGGTTGTCGTCACAGTGCGGGTGAGTGGGGGCTGGTCGCGCAGTTCCCCGCGCCCCTTAAGGGCATCACCTGAGCCTGCGCTGGAAAGCTGGTCGCTGCTGCGCCCCTGAAAAGCCTCAGCCGAGCCTGCGCTGGAAAGCTGGGCTCGTCCGCGGCCCTTAAGGGCATCACCTGGGCCTGTGCTGGAAAGCTGGGCGCGCCCCTTAAGGGCATCACCTGAGCCTGCGCTGCTGAGTTCCGCCGTTGAGTTTGCCGCCGACCACTGCTCGCCCCGCTTCCCCGCGTCCATCGCCTCGTTGGCCAAGCGGTCCGCGTGTTTGTTCTGGGCTCTCGGGATCCACTCGTACGTCACCTGGTCCGGCGGGAAGACGGTGGCCGCCTCTGCCGCCAGGGGCTTCATGTCGGGGTGTTTGATCTTCCAGCGGCCCGACATCTGCTCCACGACCAGCTTGGAGTCCATGCGGACGTGGATGCGGGCGGACGGGTCCAGGGCGTGGGCCGTGCGGAGGCCGGCCAGCAGGCCCCGGTACTCGGCGACGTTGTTCGTGGCGACGCCGATGTACTCGGCCGCCTCCGCCAGCGTCTCCCCCGTCGTCGCGTCGATGACCACGCTGCCGTAGCCCGCGGGACCCGGGTTGCCCCGGGAACCGCCGTCGGCCTCGACGATGAACTCCCGCACGCCGCAAGCTCCTTACAGACCCGAGTCGGACGTACGCACCAGGATGCGGCGGCAGTTCTCGCAGCGGACCACCGTGTCGGGGGCCGCCGCGCGGACCTCGTTGAAGTCGGTGATGGCCAGCTCCTGGCGGCAGCCCTGGCAGGTGCGCTGGTACAGCTTGGCCGCGCCGATGCCGCCCTGCTGCTGGCGGAGCTTGTCGTAGAGCTTGAGGAGGTCCGCGGGGATGGTGGCCGAGACGACCTCGCGCTCCTTCTCGGCCGTGGCCTCCTCGGCGTCGAGGGTCTCGTAGGCGGCGTCGCGGCGGGCGGTCGCGTCGTCGATCTTGCCCTGCACGGAACCGACCCGCTCGGTCAGTTCGGCGGTGCGCTCCTGCGCGGACTCACGGCGCTCCATGACCTCCAGGACGATGTCCTCCAGGTCGCCCTGGCGCTTGGCGAGGGAGACGATCTCGCGCTGGAGGTTCTCCAGGTCCTTGGGCGAGGTGACGGCACCCGAGTCGAGGCGCTGCTGGTCGCGGGTGGCGCGCTGGCGCACCTGGTCCACGTCCTGCTCGGCCTTGATCTGCTCACGGGCGCAGTCGCTCTCCTCGGTCTGCACGGCCACGAGCAGGTCGCGCAGCTGCGTGAGGTCCTTGGTCAGCGAGTCGATCTCGGCGTGCTCGGGCAGGGAGTTGCGCTTGTGCGCGAGCTGCGAGAGGCGTACGTCGAGGGCCTGGACGTCGAGAAGTCGGATCTGGTCGGCGGGCGCGGCGTTCAGTTGGGGGCTCCCATTGAGTCTGGTGTGGTGGTGGACGCCGCGTGGGCGGTCCAGGGGTCGGTGACCGTCTTGGAGACGTGGACCCTGAGGTCCCATCCCTCGCGGTCGGAGATCTCGTCGAGCTGGGCGGCGGCCAGCTCGCACCAGGGCCACTCGGTGGCCCAGTGCGCCGCGTCGAGCAGCGCGAGAGGGTTTTGGGGGGTCTGAGAGTTTTGGGCGCGGGCTTCGGATACCGGGTGGTGGCGGAGGTCCGCGGTCAGGAACGCGTCCACGCCTGCCGCTCGTACGTCGTCGAAGAGGCTGTCGCCGGAGCCGCCGCTGACCGCGACCCGGTGGACCAGCGCCTCGGGGTCGCCCGCGACGCGGATGCCCTGCGCGGTCGCGGGCAGGCGCTCGGCGGCGCGGGCCGCGAGGTCGCGGACGGTCAGCGGGTGGTCCAGCTCGCAGATCCGGCCCAGGCCCCGACGGCCTTCCGGATCGGTCGGGTCCGGTACGAGCGGTCCTACGACCCTGAGGTCCAGCGCGCCCGCGAGGGCGTCGGAGACTCCCGGGTCGGCGCGGTCGGCGTTGGTGTGGGCGACGTGCAGCGCGATGTCGTGCTTGATCAGGGTGTGCACCACGCGGCCCTTGAAGGTGGAGGCCGCGACCGTGGTCGTACCGCGCAGGTAGAGGGGGTGGTGGGTGACCAGCAGGTCGGCGCCCAGCTTCACGGCCTCGTCGACGATCTCCTGGACCGGGTCTACTGCGAACAGCACGCGCGTGACGTCCTGGTCCGGGTCGCCCACGACGGTGCCGACCGCGTCCCAGGACTCGGCCCGCTCGGCGGGCCACAGGTTCTCCAGCGCGGCGATGACTTCGGACAGGCGGGGTACGGACTGACGGGGCACGGGGAAAGGCTACCTGGCCGGGCTGAGGGGCTGAACCGCTGAAGCAGCCGTATGCGGGCCTACGGCCCCGTTCAGCACACCCGCCCCGGTTTCCTCAGGCGAATCGTTACTTGGCCACCCTTATTGGTGAAGCGGCTGCTCATCGGTCCCACGTCCGTACGTGCGAAAACTAGTTTCGTGGCCGGAGGTGACCGAACCATGACGGCCTGTGCGATCGAGCCCACGGCGGCGGACGAGGACGGGGACGACTGCGGAGACGGCTGCGGGGACCCGCGGAGCGGTGGCACCACGTGTGCGATCACCGCGGACGGGGCGTACGCCGCCCGCCTCGCGCCGGCCGGCGACTGTCTGTTCCCGGAACGGTGGACGCTGGACGGCCCCGAGCCGTACGCCGTGCCGCTGCCCGGCAACCAGCCGGAGGAGCCCGGTACCGAGGTGCAGCCGATGAGCGACGGGCGGGTGCTCATCCGGCGGCTGGTGGACGGACGGCACGCGTTCTCGCTGCTCTACCCGACCGGCCCGGGCACCGGTGAGCTGCTGCTCGGCGCGGTCGAGTGCCCGGACCCGGACACCCGGCTGCGGCTGCTGCCGCCGGCGCCGGGGGGCGAGAAGGCGTACGCCCTCGCCGTGGGCCGGCGTTCGACCGCCGTGTGGCTGGTGGCGGGCGGGGCCTTTGGGCCGGAGCATCTCGCGATGGTCCCGGGGCGGTGTTCGGGCGGGGTCTGGCT
>NZ_JBLTJC010000595.1:0-4206 GCF_048158785.1 Streptomyces colwelliae
CGTCACGGAAGCGGCGGTGCTGCTCCAGGCCCGCGGCGAGGCCCTCGACGACCTCACCGCGTCCGCCGCCCGGGTGCGCGACGCGGGCCTGGAGACGGCCGGCCGCCCCGGCGGGCAACGGGCGGCGCACCGGCGACAGTTGGGGCCGGAGCGACGACCGGGGCCGGGGCCGCCTGGTTGACGTTCCGCCCGAACCGCTCGCTCGGCACGTTCGTGTCGTCCGCGTACAGGTCCAGGGCCAGTTCCACCGGCACCCTGAACTCGTGGCTGTCCTGGTTGGTGCCGATGTAGAACTGGTCGTGCGAGGTCGCGCCGCCCACCGTGTCGCCATGGGTGACCTGGTGGCCGTACTGATAGTCGGCCCCGAACCCGATGGACCCCCAACCACCCAGCGGCCAGCTGACACTGCCCATCGGCCCGACCGCGGCGCCGTACGACTCACCGCGCTGCTCGGCGTCGCTGCCCGCCATCTGGGCCAGACCCATCACCTGGATGCCCGGCAGGACCAGATGATGCGTGCTGGCCTGCGTGCCGTCACGCATGGCGGTGAGGAGCAGCCGGACCCGGCGGACGCCGGTGTCGGTGCTGTTCGGCACCTCGAAGTGCAGGGCGTGTCCGCCGTCGACCATGGCGTCGGTCGCGGCGCGCAGCCCGGTGCGGGAGCGGGCCTCGCGCAGCCGGCGCAGGTTGTTGAGCTGGGCGTGCAACCGGATCTGGTGCTCGGGTTCGTGGTTGCGTACCGCCTGCTTCAGCCGCGCGCCAACCCCGGTGGGGGCCGGGGCCGTTGGGCTGGGCGGCAGGAATCCCTCGCGGCGCAGCCATGTCTCGGCCTCGTCGAACAGGCCGTCCGTGCCGGTGACGTCGAGCGGGGCCGCGCTCAGCCCGATGCCGTCCAACCGCTCCAGCGAGTCCGGGAGTTCGCGCGTCTCGGCGGCGGTCGGGGTGTGCCCCGTGGCGTCCGCTTTGCTCAGGACCCGCAGGTCCATGCCGCGCGCCTGGGTCAGCGCCGGTGCCTGCGTCTCGGTGCCGTCCGGCCGGATCAGGGTGACCTGGTAGGTGACACCGGAGGGGGTGAGGAGATGGCCGCGGTTGGTGCGGACGGCGTGCATCGTGCCGGCCGAACTGCTCGCGCTGTAGGTGTTGGTGACGGTCGCCTGCGTCTGCCCACGCAGACCGAGACTGCCGCCGATGGCGCTGGAGGCGTCCGGATGCCCCTGACTGTGGTCACCGGTGAGAGCGGCGGCACCACTCCCGCTGACCCCGATACCGCTGGTGTACTTCGACGAGAGGTCCACCTTCGCCGTGTTGACCAGGTGACTCTCCAGGTTGATCTGACCCGGGGTGCTCTGCCGCAGCGGGGTGCCGACGGCGGGCGTGGTGACGAGGTGCAGCATGCCGACCGCGTTGCCGTCGATGTCGGTGATCACGGGCGAGTAGATCCCGCCGTCGATCTGCATGGGCAGCGTGCCGCGCAACACCTGCTCGGACAGGAAGTCCGAGACCTGCCCGGCGGCAGTGGCGTCGAGATCCGCGTGGAACGTCTGGTGGACGTGCTCGTACAGAGCCCTGGGATCGACCACCGAGTCGACACCGTAGAGCGGCAGATCGGTCAGCGCCGCCGGAGCGGGCAGCGAACCCTGCGCCGGGTCAGCGGTGGTGAGGTGCCGGGGGAACCAGATCGTGGTGGAGCCGTGGGACTCCGGTGTACCCCACCCGTCCGGCGCGGGAGCGGTGGCCGTCGTGGTCGCAGGGGTCGCGGTGGCTGCCGGCGCCGGGGTGATGGCCGGGCCGTCGGTGCGCACCCGCCACCGGGTGCTGAACTCCACAGGATCAGAAGGCTCGTTGGAGCGCTGCGAGGATGTGGTCTGGACGGCCTGCGTGACGGTGGTGGCGTCGCCGGCCTGGTTGTGCGTGATGGCCGCCGTCAGCGATCCGTCTATGGCTCGCACGGCGGTCGGCGCGGTGATCGGCCAGGAACCGGTCCACGGCACCTGGAACGTCCGGTACGTCCCCGACGGCTGACTGGAGAAGTTCTCCCGCGTACCAAAACCACGCCGCTCGACATGCTTGTCCGGATCACGCGGATCAAAACGCCCCTGCCGCAACGACTCCCGCGCATCCGAAAGCGTCAACTGAACATCGACGGTACGGTCACGACCGCCGACCCGCACGGTGATGCGATGACCACCATTCGAGCGCAGATACGGCAGTTGAAGCGCGAGGTTCTCCCGGCTCAACTCACCCCGCACCTGCTCACGCACCGCCTCGGGCACGTTGTCGGCGTCCAGCCCCAGCTCCGCGTAGACCTGCCCGTGCAGCCCCTCGATCACCTCGTCGGAGAACGGCTCCGCGTACACGAGTCCGACGGTCCCGTCCGGGAGCGCGCCGTAGGTGTTCACGTAGGTCGACGGGAGTTGGCCGTGCGCGGGCGGCTGTGCGGTCGGGGCGTTGGAGGTGGGCCAGGTGAGGGTGGAGTCGGTGGGGATGGGTGTGGTGTCGGGATCCAGGGCGGGGGTCGTCTCGTCCTGGCCTGTGTGGTCGTGGAGTTGGGGCCCCGCGGACGTGACGTTCTCGATCGTGCGGAGGTAGCGGTGCGGGATGTGGACAGGGGTCTGCGTGGTCGCCATGAGACCGGTCGTGCGGACCGTCGTGCTGTTCGGGTGGTTGCGCAACAGGAAGTCGTTGTCGCGTTGTTCGTCGGGCAGACCGAGGTAATGCAACACCTCGTGGAGGAGATCCGCGTCGGAATGGCCGGCGTCCAGGTGGAGTTGGTCGGCGCGAGCCGGGTCGGACGTGTTGGTGAGGGTGATGGCCTCGGGGTGCGCCGGGTCGCTGATCAGGTTGAGGTTGACGTGGAGCTGATCACCTGAACTGGGCAGCGCCAGACCGGAATTGAGGTGCTCGTCCAGCAGACCGGAGATGCGCTCGTTGAGTTGAGTGGTGAGCGCCGGGTCGGTGGCGGTGACCGGGAGGTTGAGCGTGTAGTCGCGGATCCACTGGCCGTTGGGCGCCTGGATACGACGGACCTGCGTACGGATGAGCGTCGTCGCACCGCTAAGAGTCCCGGGCCGGGGCGAGTTGGACTGATCCGCATGCGGATCGAACCGCTCCGTCGAGTGCACGGCCACGCGGGCGTGCGGACGCAAACCGTGCCAGGAGTCCTTGGGGGCGGGGTCGGCGACGTGGGACGCGGGCCGGTCGTCGTCGCTGCTGCGGGTGGGCGCGGGACGGTAACGGCCGTCCGGCTGAACGCTGTTGGCGTCCCCGGGACCCCGGGGCGCAGGCGCCGGGGTGATGTCCGCCGGGCCGGTGCCCGTGTTCGCGTCGCTGGCGCTGTAGTGGTTCAGGCCCGTGTAGTGGACCTCCAGGGCGGGCGTGTCGGTGGTCGGGCCGTAGCGCAGCACGATGCCCCGGGAACCAGCGGGCGCGGGGGCACCGGCGGTCGCGGGGGCGACGGCGTTCGGGTCGGGCGTCGGCTGGAAGACGTGGATCGGGGCGTCGAGGGTGTCGGCGAGCAGCGGCAGGAAGGTGTCGCCGACCGGGCGTGCCCACGCGGCCGACCAGTGGCGCACCGCGTCGTCGAGCGCGTCCGCCTCGTCCGCGGTGAGGGGGGCGGTGCTCCGGTGATGGCCGGCGATCAGCAGCCACCGGCGCTGGGCCGGTGTCATGGTGGCGAACGCCGGCAGTGCGTCCACCGCACGCAGATAGGCGAACATCCGCCGGTTGCTCGGCGGGTCGTCGGCCGGTGCGGGTGGGGCGTCCGGCGCCGTGAGGGCGACTGCGTAGCGGGTCTGGAGGTCGTCCGGCGCCAGGTCCTCGGCGTGGGTCACGCCCTGGATGCCGTACTCGGCCAGTTGGTCGTCGATCTCGGCGTCCGACGCAGTCCACGCCCTCCTCTCGAACTCGTCGGCGAGGACGCCCCGGAGCTGGCCGAGCACCTGTGGCGGGAGCGGCCTGCTGCCGTCCTGTGCCGCCGCCAACCGGGCCAGCACCAGGTTCTGCAACCCCTGCTGCGCAGCCCGCAGATGACCGGACCCCTGGGCTGCGGTCCGCGGGTTTCGCGCCATCGCCGTGAGGGTCCGCCTCGGGCCTCGGGCTGAAAGCGTCCGGCTATGCCTGGCACCTGGTGTGGACGGGCGAGTTGACGTGTGACTGGACCAGGCCGCTGCTGCCGACCTCGCCGGTGTGGGCCAGCCAGGCGGCCGA
>NZ_JBLTJC010000596.1:0-4172 GCF_048158785.1 Streptomyces colwelliae
GTATGGGGTAGTGCGTGACGCGGGTGGTGAATTCGGTGGCCGCAGGGTTTTCAATGGAACACCGGTGGGCTCGGTTCTGCCTGGAGACGGAGAGCAGAACGACGTTGGACAGCCCATCAGAGATCTGCAACGCCGCGGAGTTGGAGCCGGCCTCCGCCGGAGCGGACAGCTGAAGCAGCAGCACGCTCGTGGAGGAGATCACCAGCCCCATCCCGAAACACCCGAACGCCCACGCGACGGCGACGATCCAGACGGGCACGGCATGGATGAGGACGCTCGGCGCGGCGGCGATGGCGGCAGCCACCAGCACCATCCCGACCGTCATCAGCCGCTCCCGATACGGCTCGACCCGCGCCCGAGCCTGCACCCACGACCCCAGCGCCCACGTCCCACCGCCCGCCGCGAGCGAGAACCCGGCCAGGGTCGGCGACAACCCCCGCTGTGTGACGAGCATCAACGGTACGAAGGACTCGGCCGAGATGAACGACCCGGCGGCGACCCCGCGCAACAACACGACGGAGGGCAGCCCACGCGCCGCCCGATACGTCCCGCGCGGCAACAGCCCGAGCACGGCGGGCACGAGCAGGGCGACGCCGACGGCAGCGGGGAGAAGGGAGAACCACCGCAGATCCTGAGCGGCGTACTGGAAGAGCCCGGCGCCGATCGAGATCCCGAGGGCGAGGCGAATACGACGCCGGTCGAAGGAGGCGGACGGCTCACCGGCGTTGCTCACCGACCCGGCCGCCCGCCGCCGTATCTGAGGAAGGGCGAGGGCAAGCGGAAACACCACGAGCACGGGAATCCCGAGGAACACCCACCGCCACCCCAGATGCTCGGTCACCGCACCGGAGGCGAGCGGCCCGACGACAGACGGTACGACCCAACTCGCGGCGAACGCGGCCATGATGGCGGGCCGCAGCCGCTCCGGATACGCCCGCCCGACGACGACATACAGAGCGACGATGACCAGCCCACCCCCGAGCCCCTGCACGGCCCGCCCGAGAATGAACACCCACATGACCTGAGCGGTCCCCGCCACCACCAACCCGGCGGCAAAGGCCCCGATCCCACTGGTCAACGCCCCGAGCGGCCCCCGCCGGTCCGACCACTGCCCGGCGAACACCATCCCGAAGAGACTGGTCGTGAAGTACCCGGAGAACGCGAACGCGTACAACGACACTCCGCCCAGCTCCCGAGCTGCAACCGGCATCGCCGTCCCAACTGCCGTCGCCTCAAAGGCGATCAGCAGAACAACGGACACGATCCCGACACTGAGCGCCCGATGCGACCGCCCCAACACGGTGTCACGGCATTCGCCGGCCAGGTCAGAGGCAGTGTCCGTGACACCGGCGTCACGAGGTTCGAGGACGGTCATGCAGGCCAGCGTAAGGTCCACGGGCCGGGTTGACCCCTGTCGGAGGATGGTCGGGGGCTGAGACCTTCGTCGTACGACCAGCGCCACCAACGACCACTCCCCATTCATGAACGGCGTATGGCAGTCCCGTTGCACCACCCCCGACCCTCTTGTCCGGGGCCGCCGCCCGGCCCTACGGTCAACTCACCAAACACGGCCGTGTGCCCGAGTGGTTCAGGGACTCGCCTGCAAAGCGAGTTACGCGGGTTCGATTCCCGCCACGGCCTCTATAGCTGGTTCGACCAGTGGAGACGAGCAGGGCAGAGCGGTTGGCGGCACTGGAGAAACGGTGCCTGTCAGCCGCTTGCTTGCTTTGGAACGGACGTAGAGCGGCCGAACCGGGCACCCCTGAGCCGCTTCACGCTCCCGTTCGGTGACTCCCAGTGCGCTGGGACTGCACAGGAAGGACCGCCTTACAGGTCGGTCCGCCGCTGGCTGACCCTGCGCTCCCCAACGGGTTTATGCGAACACGCGCATAGTCGCGAGAGCGCATAGACGCTCCCCGGGTGCCCCTCGTACCGTCGTACGCGACGGCCCAACCAGGGCCACGAATCAGGGGGTTTCACGATGGCGCGTGAGGAACTGACTCGGCTCACCGGTAACGGCAACGGCGAGTGCGGCGAGGACGATTGCCCGAACGTCTACCGCACTCAGCGCGGCACGATCGTCGTTCAGGGCGACGTCACCGACGTCTTCACGCCTCCCCACGGCGAAGGGTTGGTTGAGATCCCTGAAAGCGTTCTTCGGGAGGCGTTCCGTGCTCTTGGATGGTGACGAGTGGCGGGCGATGTTCCGTGGAATCCAGTGGGAAGCATGGCGCCTGGAGACCCTGCCTCAGTACCTCGTACCCCAGGAGTCAGACGAACTCGAATCCTTCCGAGCGGGTAAACGGATCGACCCGGTCACCTACTCGTCTCCGTACACGGAAGACCTGAAGCGGCTCCGAGGGGAAGGTAAGCGAAAGGGACGCGTTCATGTCCTGGCCCAACCCCTTTCCGAGTACCTACGATTCGAGTTCTCGCGGTACTACGCGCCTCACGCGCTTGCCGGGGAAGACATCCGAATCCTCGACGTCACCGAGCGCGAGAACCCTCTTCAAGGAGTGCAAGACTTCTGGCTCTTCGACCGGTCGACAGTCGTTCTCATGAACTATGAGGAAGACGGAACTCAGGTCAACCGAGAGCTGTACGAGGGCGATCCCGCACGGTTCATTGAGTACCAGCGAATTGCCGAGGCTGCGTCAGTCAGGTTCCAGGAGTACGTGAAGGAGTGACGTTCGAACCCGAGCAGCTTGGCCAGTCCAGCCAGGAGCTGGCCACGAAGCTCAGAGAACTACGCAAGCTAGCCGGGCTCTCAGGGGTCCGGCTTGCTGCGCGCTGCAACATGTCTCAGTCCAAGGTGAGCAGGATCGAGAACGGGAAAGTACGCCCGTCGCTGGTCGACGTCGAGCAAATCCTGAGAGCCCTCGACGCTCCTCCACACATGATCGCGGAAGTGTCAGCTCTCGCACGCCTGGCGAACACCGAATGGCGAAACCTTCGCGAGTTGCGGAGAAAGGGACTGGGCACGCGGCAGGCCGAGTTGAAGGCCCTCGAAGCCTCCTCGACACGCTTGCGCTACTTCCTGCTCTCCATGGTCACTGGCCTTCTCGCCACCCCGGAGTACGTGCGGGCGAGCCTCGCTCATTCACCGACCGATACAAGTAAGGCCGTTGCCGGGAAGCTGGCACGGCAGGCCGTCCTCTATGACGCCTCCAAGCAGTTCACCTTCATCCTCACGGAACAGGCCGTTCGCTGGCCGGTCGTCTCACCATTGGCCTTGGCCGAGCAGATGGATCGACTCTCCTCACTGAGCTATCTCCCCAACGTGCGGATCGGGTTGATCCCTGCAGGGGCACCAACACCTACGAACCCACTCAACACGTTCACCACCTACGACACGTCATTGGCCACCATCGAAACATCAGCAGGTTTGCTCGTACTTCGTGACGACAGAGACGTCAGCAGCTACCTCGAAGAGTTCTCCGGATATGAGGAGAGCGCACTGTTCGAAGAGGACGCCAGGGAAAAACTCGCGGAGTGGTCGGCATCCTGCCGCTCATGATCTTTAACCCAGGACGCGCATAAATCGCCTAACCATGGGCGCTTCTCGGCACCATTACGTGACAGACGTGGAGCCGAGGGGCGATAGATGCTTGAGCACCAGCCACACGCTGAATCCCGTAACGGACGAGTAGCGAAGAATCTCCCCGGGTTGGAACCGGTTGGAGTCGAAGGATGCATGACGTGCGCCGCACTCTCTCATTCCCGCGAAGTGGCCCGGGAAGCAGGCGTGCCAGAACCCGTGGCGAGTGCCAATCGAGAGATCAGCAACCATCCGCATAGCGCCGTAGGCCAGGGAAGAAAGCTTCCCATCGCGACGGTGTGGGGGGGGTGGCCGTATGAGGCCGCCCACATATCCAAGCGAAGCCGTCTACCTCCCCCTAGACGATTGGCTGTACGAAGCCAAACCGCGCGATGGATGCCAGCAGTGCGCGAACGCTCTTACCGAGTTGAAGGCGGCCAAGAAGTCCGGGAACGCTCCCGCGCGCTTCGAGGCGGCCCGCAAGATCCGGCAATGCTCGCACAGGGGCGATGGTGTCCCGCGAAGTGGTGTAGCCGGTCAAGGTTCGTGAACGCGCGGGTGTCTGCCCGGGGCGTGCATCTGCTGGCGGTGCCTGCTCCCTGAACAAGGGCAGGCCATCGCGCAAGTCTCCGTG
>NZ_JBLTJC010000597.1:0-4164 GCF_048158785.1 Streptomyces colwelliae
GGCCGGTGGCGGTGGCGGTGGCGGTCGTGGGGGTGGCGGCCAGCGCGCCGGCGGCGGTGGCCGTCAGGAAGGCCCTGCGGTTCGAGGCCATGCGTTTCCTCAGGTGGTGAGCGTGAAATCACCCTACGCATGTGCCTAGTTACCTAGAGTGCCGATTTAACGACGCTTGGGTGATTCGTCGTCAGATCATCGACCGGTCATTACTTCGCCCGGCGACTACTTCGCCCGGCGACTACTTCGTGATGCCGTGCTGCTTCGCGTACGTGTTCGCCACGTCCTCCGGGTCCTTCTTGTCCTTGTCCACCTGGCGGTTCAGCTCGGTGAGCTGGGCCGTGGTGAGGAGGTTGCCCAGGCGGGCGAGCGCCTTGCGGACCGTGGGGTCGGCCACGCGGTCGGCGATGAGCGGGACGATGTGCTGGCTGGGGATCAGGGTCTTGGGGTCGCTCAGGACCACCCAGTCGTTGGCCTTGATGTCGGTGTCGGTGGTGAACAGGTTCGCCACGTCCACATCGCCCTTCTTCAGCGCGCCCTTCACCAACGGCCCGTCGGAATCAAGGGACTTGAACTCCTTGAACTCCACGCCGTACACGTCCTTCAGTCCTACGACGCCCACCTGACGGGTCTTCACCTCGGCGGAGGCGCCGATGACGAGCTTGCCGTTGTGCTTCGCCAGGTCGGCCAGCGTGGCCAGGCCGTACTTCTTGGCGGTCTCGCGGGTGACGACGAAGCAGTCCGCGTCCTCGGCGATGCCGTAGGGCAGGACCTGGAGGCCCGAGGGGAGGGCGAGGGTGAGGGCGTTCTGCATCTCGCCCGCCTCCGCGACCTTGGACTTGGGCTGGAGGTAGGTGAGCAGGGAGCCCTGGTACTCGGGGAGGAGGTCGATGTCGCCGCTCTTGAGGGCGGGGAAGACGATCTCGCGGGTGCCGAGGTTGGGGCGGACCTTGACCTTCACGCCGGCCGCTTCGAGGGCGGCGGCGTAGAGGTAGCCGAGGACCTGGTTCTCGGTGAAGTTGGCGGTGCCGATGGTGACGCCGTTCTTGCTGGAGGCGCTGCCACCGCCGGCTGAGCCCCCGCCGTCCAGCGAGGTGACACCGCTCGCGCAGGAGGACAGGACGGGGACGGCGACGGCCGTTCCGGCGAGGGCGCCGAGGAGGGTGCGACGGTTCATTTCGGGGTTCCCGGTTTCCCTAGGCGGTTCGGTGGCGGAAGAGGAAGCGCTGGAGGGCGGAGAGGCCCAGGTCCAGGACGATGGCGACGAGCGCGACGAGCACCGCCCCGCCGAGCACCTGCACGAGGTCGCGCTGGGCGAGTCCGTCGAAGACGTAGCGGCCCAGGCCGCCGAAGGAGACGTAGGCGGCGATCGTGGCGGTGGCCACCACCTGGATGAGGGCGAGGCGCAGGCCGGTCATGATCAGGGGGAGCGCGAGGGGCAACTCGACCTGGAAGAGGACCTGGTGGCCGCGCATGCCCTGGCCGCGTGCCGCGTCCTTCACATCTGGATCTACGGCCGTCATCCCGGCGTAGGTGTTCGTCACGATCGACGGGACCGCGAGGGCGACCAGCGCGATGTACACCGGCCACATGGAGAGGCCGCTGGCCAGGAAGACGAGGACGACCAGGCCCACGGTCGGCAGCGCGCGGCCGAAGGAGGCGAGGTTGATCGCGAGGAACGCGCCCTTGCCGGTGTGGCCGATCAGCAGGCCGAGCGGGAGGCCGATCGCGGCCGCGATGAGGGTCGCGAGCAGCGAGTACTGGAGGTGCTCGGCGAGGCGGTGCGCGATGCCGTCCGAACCGGCCCACTGGGAGCCGCTGGTCAGCCACGTACCGAGGTTCTTGAAGAGTTCGAACATCAGGCTCGCCGCCTCTTCCACGGGGTGAGTACGTACTGGAGGGCGACCAGGGCCGCGTCCGCGACCACGGCGAGCAGCAGGGTGAGGACCACGCCCACGATCACCGGCGTCGGGAAGTCGCGCTGGAAGCCGTCGGTGAAGAGCTGGCCGAGGCCGCCGTCGCCGATGTAGGTCGCGACCGACACGAGCGAGATCGACATGACGGTGGCGATACGGACGCCCGCCATGATCACCGGGAGCGCGAGGGGGAGTTCGACGGTGAGGAGCGTGCGCAGGGGGCGCGTGCCCATCGCCTTCGCGGCCTCCTTAGTCTTCGCGGGGACCGAGTCGAGGCCCTCGACCGTGTTCCGCAGCAGCACGACCAGCGTGTAGACCGTCAGGCCGATCACGGTGGTGGTGCGGGTGAGGCCGCTGATCGGGAGCAGGAGCACGAAGATCGCGATCGACGGGATCGTGAACAGGACGTTCGACAGGCCGAGCAGGAAGCCTCGGAGCGGGCGGACGCGGTGGGCCACGACCGCCAGCGGGAGCGAGATCAGCAGGCCGAAGAAGACGGCGGTCATCGCGGCCTGGAGGTGCGAGAACGTGAGGCTCGTGAGGTCGTCGGTGTGGTCGCCGATCCAGGACCAGTCGATCGTCATGCCGCGACCCTCGCCTCGGCGTGCGCCTGGCCCGCGTGGGTGTGGATGTCGTCGCGGGACGAGACGCCGGTGAGGACGCCGGCCGCGTCGACACGGGCGATCAGACCGTTCGGGGAGGCGACGGACTCGTTGAGGGCCGCGAGCAGGGAGTCGCCGTCCGTCAGCGGTCGTACGGGTATCTCCGCGTCCTCGGCCGCCCAGTGGAGGGGCTTGCGGGCCTCGTCCACGACCAGGGTCCAGGTGCCGCCCTCGGGTGCCGGGCCCTGTGGGACCTCGGCGAGGGTCTTCAGCGAGAGCAGCTTGAGACCGCGCTCGGCGCCGAGGAAGTCGGCGACGAAGTCGTCGGCCGGGCGGGCGAGGAGTTCGGCGGGGGCCGCGCACTGGACGAGGTGACCGCCGGTGCGGAAGATCGCGATGCGGTCGCCGAGCCGTACGGCCTCGTCGATGTCGTGCGTGACGAAGACGATGGTCTTGTTCAACTCCTTCTGGAGCCGCAGCAGTTCGTCCTGGAGCTGGGTGCGCACGACCGGGTCGACCGCGCCGAACGGCTCGTCCATCAGGAGCACCGGCGGGTCGGCGGCGAGCGCGCGGGCCACACCGACGCGCTGCTGCTGGCCGCCGGAGAGCTGGTGCGGGTACCGCTTGCCGGCGTCGGCGGCGAGGCCGACGGTCTCCAGCAGTTCGGCCGCGCGGGCCCTGGCCTTCTTCCGGCCGTGGCCCAGCAGGAGCGGCACGGTGGCGATGTTGTCCAGCACCGTGCGGTGCGGGAAGAGCCCCGACTGCTGGATGACGTACCCGATGGAACGGCGCAGTTCGGCCGCGTCCTGCTGGGTGACGTCCTTGCCGCCGACCTTGATGACGCCCGAGGTCGGGTCGATCATCCGGTTGATCATCCGAAGGGTGGTCGTCTTGCCGCAACCGGAGGAACCGACCAGTACGGTGACCCCGCCTTCCGGCATCTCCAGGGAGAGGTCGTGAACTGCTGTCGTGCCGTTGGGGAAGCGTTTGTGGACCGCGTCGAACTGGATCATGAGTTGTCCCTTGCCCGGCTGTATAACGTCATGCAGAGTTCTCGGTGTCTGAATAGTTTGTCAATGTCTCCGCGTTAATCCGAGGTAACGGATGCCCGGCAGGCAAGATCGAGTGTCCTGATTGAGGGGAGTTTGGCGCTATATGTCGTCTCAGATCGCGGACGCCCCGGATGCGATGGTGTCCGGGAACTCCGACCTCGTCGTCCTCGACGGCGTCGGCTTCGGGGTCGCCGATGTCGTCCGGCTCGCCGACGGGGACGCCCGGCCGGTCCCCGGCACCGACGCGATGAAGCGCGCGACCGAGTCCTGGGACGCGGCCCGCCAGATCGCCGCGACCGGCCGCGTCTACGGCCGCTCGACCGGCGTCGGCGCCAACCGGAACGAGGACGTGCCCACGGAGGCGGCCGCCGAGCACGGCCTGCGACTCCTGCGCAGCCACGCCGGCGCGATCGGCGACGAACTCCCGGCGCGGGAGGTGCGGGCGATGCTCGCCGTCCGCGCGAACCAGTTGCTGGCGGGGGGACCGTCCTCGCCGTCTGGCGTCGGCGCCGGCTGGCGCGGTCCTGGCCGGCCATGCTGTCCTGGGCCGTCCTGATCGTGCTGGTCCTGGTGGCCGTCGTGGGGCCGCTGTTCGTCCAGGCG
>NZ_JBLTJC010000598.1:0-4141 GCF_048158785.1 Streptomyces colwelliae
CCCCCACCACAACCGCTCACCCCGCGCACTCAGCGGCTCCTCCAGGACCAGCCGCACACCTCCGGTCAGCCGCACCTCCGTGCCCTCCGGGCCGCCCGCACGCGCGCGTGTGGTGCCCTTCCTGTCCGGCTCCCGCAGCTCGACCGCCCACCGCCCGTCATCGCCCCGCGTGGAGAAATGCACCACCACGCGTGCGTGCCCGATCCACCCGTCCACCGCCGCGGCGAGCGTCGGCGACGTATTCACGACCAACAGATCCCCGGCCCGCAGCAGCCGAGGCAGCTCCGCGAACACGTGATGCGCCACCTCGGTACCCCGCGACACGAGCAGTCGTACGGCGTCCCGGTCGAGCCCGGGCCCGCGCTGTTCGGCGGGCACACGCGCGGACAGCTCCTCCGGGACCCGTACGGCCACTGTCACCGCTCCTCCAGGAGGGCCGGGGCGCCGTAGCGACCGCTCGCGGGCCGCTCGTCCAGCAGCCGTAGAAAGGCCGGCACCACCCCGGTCGGCGACGGCCGGGGATCGTCGTCGTCCGGTACGGCCGCCGCGTACAGGTCCGTGCCCATGTCCCCGGGGTCGACCGCCCACACCCGCAGCCCGGGCTCCTCCGCGCCGAGCACGGCCGCGAGATGGTCGAGGGCCGCCTTGGACGCCCCGTAGCCGCCCCACGTCTCGTAGGCCTCGGCCGCCGCGTCCGAGCTGACCGCGATCACCGCACCCGCCCGCGAGACCCGCAGCAACGGCAGCGCCTCCTGGACCAGCCCCAGGGCGGCCACCACGTTCACCTCCAGCGCCCGCCGCAGCCCGTCCAGGGGCAGCTCCTCAAGGCGTACGAGCGGCTCGGCGCCCAGCGCGCTCGCGTTGCTCACGACCAGGTCGACGCCGCCCAGCTTCCCCGCCGCGGCCACCAGCTCGGCCCGGTGCGCGGCGTCCGTGACATCCCCGGGGACGGCCTCCACGCGCGTGCCGTACGCGGCGACGGCCACCGCGGCTTCTGTGAGCACCCCCTCGGTCCTGGCGTCGAGCACCAGGTCCCACCCCCGCGCGGCCAGGGCCTCGGCGAGGGCCCGCCCCAGTCCCTTGGACGCCCCCGTGATGATCGCTACCGACATGACACACGTCCCCTCGTCCACTTACGCCTCCGACGGCGTGCACCCAACGTAGGAACGGGACCGCCTCCGCCGCGTCGGACGTCGGCCGCAGTCCACCGGGGCCCTTCGCCCTAGGTCCACCGGACCAGACGAGGGGCGCCACCAGCCCGATCCGCGATGTCGGACCCCGCCGGTACCGTGAGGACATGAGTCAAGGTCCACGGTCCGGCCTCGCGGCGGTGAGTTCCGCGCTGCTGGCCATGAGCAGGCATCTCGAGGTGCGCGACGTCCTCAAGACGATCGTGGCCTCGGCCCGCGAGCTGCTCGACGCGCAGTACGCCGCGCTCGGCGTGCCCGACGACCACGGCGGCTTCGCCCAGTTCGTGGTCGACGGCGTCAGCGACGCCCAGTGGAAGGCCATCGGCCCGCTCCCGCGCCAGCACGGCATCCTCGCCGCGATGCTGCACGAGGCCAAGGCCGAGCGCCTCGCGGACGTACGCAAGGACCCGCGCTTCGAGGGCTGGCCCTCGGCCCACCCCGACATGTCCGACTTCCTCGGCCTGCCCATCCGTGACGACGACGAGGTCATCGGCGCGCTGTTCCTCGCCAACAAGAACTGCCCGAAGCGGGACGGCAGTTGCGGCTTCACGGAGGAGGACGAGGAGTTGCTCTCGATCCTCGCCCAGCACGCCGCCATCGCCCTCACCAACGCTCGCCTGTACGAGCGCAGCCGCGAGCTGACCATCGCGGAGGAGCGCTCCCGCCTGGCCCATGAACTGCACGACGCGGTGTCCCAGAAGCTGTTCTCGCTCCGCCTCACCGCGCAGGCCGCCGCCACCCTCGTAGACCGCGATCCGTCCCGCGCCAAGGGCGAACTCCAGCAGGTGGCCGCGCTCGCCGCCGAGGCCGCCGACGAACTGCGCGCCGCAGTCGTCGAGTTGCGCCCCGCCGCCCTCGACGAGGACGGACTGATCGCCACCCTGCGCACCCAGATCCAGGTCCTCGACCGCGCCCACACCGCACGCGTGACCTTCACGGGCCGTAGCTTCCGCGCCGTGCCCGCCGCCCAGGAGGAGGCCCTGCTGCGCGTCGCCCAGGAAGCACTGCACAACGCGCTGCGGCACTCCGGCGCGGACCACGTCGCCGTGACCCTGGAGCGGCGCGGCTGCGGAGCGGTCCTCCGGGTCACCGACGACGGCAGCGGCTTCGAACCCCAGTCGATCCGCCGCGCGGGACGCCACCTCGGCCTGGTCTCCATGCGGGACCGGACGAACGGCGTCGGCGGCACACTGACCGTGGAATCGGCGCCCGGAAAGGGCACCACGATCGAGATGGAGGTCCCCGGTGGCTGAACCGATCAAGGTGCTGATCGTCGACGACCACCAGGTCGTCCGCCGGGGCCTGCGCACCTTCCTGGAGGTGCAGGACGACATCGAGGTCGTCGGCGAGGCGGCCGACGGCGCCGAAGGAGTCGCCCGCACCGAGGAGTTGAAGCCCGACGTCGTCCTCATGGACGTCAAGATGCCGGGCATGGACGGTATCGACGCGCTGCGCAGACTCCGCGAACTCGACCACCCCGCGCGCGTGTTGATCGTCACCAGCTTCACCGAACAGCGCACGGTGATCCCGGCCCTCCGCGCGGGCGCCGCCGGTTACGTCTACAAGGACGTGGACCCGGACGCCCTGGCCGGCGCCATCCGCTCCGTCCACGCGGGCCACATCCTGCTCCAACCCGAGGTCGCCGGCGTCCTGTTGTCCCAGGAGGAGTCCAACTCGGGCCAGGGGAGAGGCGGTTCGCTCACGGAGCGGGAGCGCGAGGTGCTCGGCCTGATCGCGGACGGCCGCTCCAACCGCGAGATAGCCCGCGCCCTGGTGCTCTCCGAGAAGACGGTCAAGACCCACGTCTCGAACATCCTGATGAAACTCGACCTGGCGGACCGCACCCAGGCGGCCCTGTTCGCCGTACGCCACGGTCTGACGCGGTGAACCGAACGAGGTCAGCGAGGTGATCCGACGAGGTGAGCGGGGTGCGGCGGCAACACGGAGCGTCTCGTTCCGGGCTGAGATTCATACCGTCGTGGGAATGTCCCCCGAATGGCGCATCCTTCGTGGATCTCCACCGTTCTCCAGTGCGTGCCGCGGCGCCTGCCGCGGTGATCGCTAGGAGGGCTCAGAAGTGAAGAACCTGAAGAAGGCAGCGGCCGTGACGATGGTGGCCGGCGGGCTGGTAGCCGCCGGTGCCGGGCTGGCCTCCGCCGACGGCCTGGCGAACGGCCAGGCCGTCGGTTCGCCCGGCGTCGGCTCGGGCAACGTCGTCCAGGTCCCGGTCCACGTCCCGGTCAACGCGGTCGGCAACAGCGTGAACGTCATCGGCGTCCTGAACCCCGCCTTCGGCAACCTGGGCGTCAACCAGTGACGCACGTCGCCCCGCGACAGTGACCTCCGGCCTCCCAGGGCACTCCCTGGGAGGCCGGTCTGCTCGTCACCTGGTCACCTGGTCGGCTTGTCGCGCCAATGATCCGAACGGGCAGTCAAACGCGCATGTCCGTGCCGTTTCCGCCGTTCCGTGCGTTGATCAGCGCACGACCCGCGGCCGGGTCGGTCACGCAATCGCAGGAGGAACGCTTCCCATGAACATCGCCAAGAAGGCCGCTGTGGCCCTCACCGTCGCCGGTATCGCCGCCGGCGCCTCCGCCGGTGCCGCTTTCGCCGACGCCGGTGCCGACGGCGCGGCCGTGAAGTCCCCGGGTGTCGGTTCGGGCAACGCCGTCCAGGTCCCGGTCCACGTCCCCGTCAACGTCGTCGGTGACAGCGTCAACGTCATCGGCCTGCTGAACCCCGCGTTCGGCAACAAGGGCATCAACGACTGACGCCCACACCACTGAAGAGGGGCCCCACGAGTCAACGACGACTCGCGGGGCCCTTCTTCTTGCACGCGTTGCACGCGAGTTCTTGTACGCGAGCAGAATCAGCTCGTCGGCTTTTCCAGCTCAGGTCGGCACTCTCAGCCCGTCCGGCGTTTGAGGACGAGGCCCCTTCAGGGCCGAAGC
>NZ_JBLTJC010000599.1:0-4139 GCF_048158785.1 Streptomyces colwelliae
CCTCATCTCCCCACGCCAGTCCTCTCCTGTCCCCTCGCCGCAGAGCCCTCCTCCGCACCCGCAGGCCCCATCTCGCCCGACGCCCCGCCGCTCCCTCGGACTGCCCCCGACCCACACCACCCTGATCTGCGTAGCCCTCCCGGGCCTCGCCGTCTCCACCGGGCAAGGGCAGCTGAACGGCTGGGGGCTGGAGGGGTTCTACCGCGCGGGTCGGCGCGTGCTCTCCCGCTGCCAGGTGCGGGTGGCGGGACGGGAACCGCTGGCGGTGCAGGCCAGGATGACGGCGGCCGACCGCGCCCGTTTCGTGGGGACCGTGCGGGTGTCCCCGGACTGCGGCCCGGATCCGGACCTCGTCGTCGAGCGGACCCGGCACGCCGACGGCACCGAGCGCATCACCCTGCGCAGCGTTTCCCGACGCCCGCTGCGTCTGCCGGTCGAGGTGGCGCTCGGCACCGACATGGCCGACCTGGGCGCGATCGCCGCAGGCAGCACAGGACCCGAACTGCCCGCCAGCGTGCACGACTCCGGCCTGCGCTGGTCCGGCCCCACCGGGAGTTCGGCGGTCACGGCCGACCCGCCGCCCGCCGACGCACTGGCCTCCGCAGGACTCCTGCGCTGGGAGTTCGAACTGCCGCCGGGCGGCACGGTGAGCGTGGAACTCCGGGTACGGCCGGACGGCGCGGGACCGGTCCGGGCCGTGGGCCACGGGGCGACCAGCCCTCTGGCCTCCGCACGGGCGACCGGCGACGACCCCCGAGTGCACGTGCTCATGCGGACCAGCATCGAGGACCTCCAGGCGCTGCTGCTGCGCGACCCCGCGCACCCCTCCGACATCCATCTCGCGGCCGGGGCACCCTGGCGCTGCGGTCTGGCGCCGGCGGAGTCGCTCACGGCGGCGCGGATGACGCTGCCTCTCGGTACGCGGCTCGCCGCGGGCACACTGCGGATCCTCGCCCGCACCCAACTCCAGGGCGCAGGAACGCAGTTGGGCATGATTCCCGGACCACGTCGTGACGCCGGCGCCCATCTGCCGCCGAGCTGCATGGGGACCGAGGCGACCCTGCTCTTCCCGGTGCTGCTCGCGGAGGCCCGCCGCTGGGGGCTCCCGGAGCAGGAGACACAGGAGTTCCTTCCGGCCGCCGAGCGCTGTCTGACCTGGCTGCGGACCACCGTGGGCGACGGCACCTATCTGCGCGACCCGCACCCGGGCGGACCCGTCCGCTGCGAGACACAGGCCCACGCCCACCGGGCGGCGCTGCTCGGCGCCGATCTGCTCGACGCGTTCGGCAGACCCGGCGGTGCGGAACTGCGGCAGTGGGCCCAGGAGTTGCGCACCGCCTTCCGCGCGGACTTCTGGATCGGGGACCTGGGCGGCGGCCGCCCGGCGGCGGCCCGGTCTCCCGACGGACGCCTCGTACCGCACCTCGGCGCGACCGCGGCCCACCTCCTCGACACCGGCCTCTTGGGCGGCGGCGAGTACGCGTCCGGCCTGCTGGACAAGGTGCGGGCCGAACAACTCGCCCGGCTGCTCGGCGCCCCGGCCATGGACTCGGGCTGGGGGCTACGCGGCCAGGGCGTGAAGGAACCGGGATACAGCCCGTTCAGTCACCGGGGCGGAGCCGTGCGGGTCGCGGAGACGGCGATCGCCGTCGCGGGCCTGGCCGCCGCCGCGTACGAGAAGGAGGCGACCTCGCTGCTGCGGGGCGTCCTCGCCGCGGCCGAGGCGTTCGGACACCGGCTCCCCGAGATGTACGCGGGGGAGCAGCGCACCGACGGGAGCGCTCCGCTTCCGCACCCGGCGGCCTGCCGCCCGGCGGCCACGGCGGCGGCCGCCGGAGTGCTGCTGCTGACCACCCTCGCGGGCATCCGCCCCGACGCCCCCGCCCGCACGGTCACCCTCCGCCCGGTGCGCAGCGCACCCCTCGGCGAGATCGGACTGACCGGGCTGCGGATCGCGGGCGCCCCCTTCTCCGTACGGGTCGGCCGGCTCGGTGTCGCCATGGTCGAGGAGGCGGCCGACGGCCTGCAATTGGGAGCGTGACCTCGGCGGAGGCCGTATCGGGAGACGGCCGGAAGCGGTGGGCGGGCCGCGCATCGCACCGATGTGGATCAGTCATGGCGGTACCGGCGAAGGGAGTGTTTATCGTCAGGCAGACGACTATGATCGCCGCATGTCCTACGACCCGTCAGCGTATCCGCCCTTCGCCGTCACCGTGGATCTGGTCGTGCTGACCGTGCGCCGCCATGCTCTGTGCGGGCTGGCGGTACGCAGGGGCGAGCCGCCGTTCCAGGGGCGCTGGGCGCTGCCCGGCGGCTTCGTGCGGGCCGACGAGGATCTGTCGCAGGCCGCTGCGCGCGAACTGGCCGAGGAGACGGGACTGCGCGCCCACGACCCGGGCGCCCCCGTCCAGGACAACGGAGCGCATCTGGAGCAGCTCGCGACCTACGGCGACCCCAAGCGTGACCCGCGGATGCGCGTCGTCAGTGTCGCCCACCTCGCGCTCGCTCCCGACCTGCCCGCGCCCCGCGCCGGTGGCGACGCCAGCAACGCGCGCTGGGCGCCCGTCGAAGAGCTGCTGCAACAAGGCGGGTTCGGACGCGACGGCGATCCGGTGGCGCCGCTCGCCTTCGACCACACGCAGATCCTGTCCGACGGGGTGGAGCGCGCCCGTTCGAAGATCGAGTACTCGTCCCTGGCCACGGCGTTCTGCCCCACCGAGTTCACCGTCGGCGAGCTGCGCCGCGTCTACGAGGCGGTGTGGGGCGTGGCGCTCGACCCGCGCAACTTCCACCGCAAGGTGACCGGCACTCCCGGGTTCCTCGTCCCGACCGGCGGTACGACGACCCGTCAGGGCGGCCGTCCCGCACAGTTGTTCCGGGCCGGCGGGGCCACACTGCTCAACCCGCCGATGCTGCGCCCCGAGGTGTGACGCCGTAGCACCGCGACCGAGGCGATCAACCCTTGCGGAGCGGGCCGTTCGGTGCCCGGAAAAACGGACATAGCGCGCTATCTTGCTGTGGGTGATCCAGGCCTTCGGACTGACCAGCAACGCCCGCAAGGAGCATCCGCCCGCCGTCGACGACGTCTCGTTCGAGGCCCGTGCGGGGCGCGTCACCGCACTCCTCGGAGCACCGGGCGCGGGCAAGACGGCCGCGCTCAGGCTCATGCTCGAACTCCAACAGGGACGTGGAATCACCTACTTCAGGGGCCGCCCCCTGCACCGCATCGCCCACCCGTCGCGCGAGGTCGGCGTGCTGCTGGGCGATGTGCCGGGTCATCCGGCCCGATCGGTCCGCGGCCACCTGCGAATGCTGTGCGCCGCGGCGGGAGTTCCGGCCCGGCGCGCCGACGAAGTGCTCGAAGTGGTCGGCATCGTCAGTTTGCGCGACGAACGTCTCGGCAGCCTCGCGCGCGGCATGGACCGTCGCCTCGGCCTCGCCTGCGCCCTGCTGTCCGACCCGCACACACTCGTGCTGGACGAACCCGCGGACGCCCTCTCCACCCGCGAAAGCCGTTGGCTGTACGGCATGCTGCGCGCGCACGCGGCCCAGGGCGGCACGGTCCTGTTCACCACCGCGGAACCCAAGGAGGCCGCCCGCTGCGCCGACCAGGTCGTCACCCTGGAGCAGGGCAGACTCGTCGCCGACCAGGAGGCCGGAGACTTCGCCCGTACCCGGCTGCGCCCCCGCGTCGCCGTCCGCAGCCCGCACGCCAACCGCCTCGCCGCCCTCCTCACCAAGGAGGCCCGCACCGCGCACCGCTCCGTCGAAGTCGTACGGGAGGACGGCAACCGCCTTTCCGTGTACGGCAGTACATGCGCCGACGTCGGCGAGACGGCGTTCCGGTACGACATCCTCGTCCACCAACTCGCGGACGAGATCGGGGACATGGGGCCGGGCGCCGGAACGACCCTCCGAGGCGAGGCGGATTCCGCCGACGAGCCGCGAGCGCCTGGCCCCCCGTCGGCAGTCGAGGTGCCATCGGCCCGCACTGACGTGCCACTCGCAGGGCTGCCGACGCGACTCACAGATGCGCCGCGCACGGAGACGCCGAGGCCGTCCACCGACACACCGCCTGCCGGGACCCCACAGCCCCGCGCCGCCGAGCCGCTCGTCGACAGTCCACAGCGGCCCACCAC
>NZ_JBLTJC010000600.1:0-4117 GCF_048158785.1 Streptomyces colwelliae
GTCCCGTCCCCGCCATCACCCCCATCCCGTCAGGGCGGGGGAGGAACAGCCGAGTGCTGCTCCTCCCCCACCCTGATGGCGTTGGTTGACACGACAACATGCGTGGTGTTTTGTTGACACGTCAACGAGGACACGCGACCCCAGGCAGACCGGAGGCCGACATGAACATCACGGTGATCGGACGAGGACACGTCGGCGGCGGCCTGGCCCGCCTGTGGGAGAAGGCCGGGCACGAAGTCAGGACGCTGGGCCGCGACGGAGGTGACGCCTCGGACGCCGATGTGGTGGTCGTGGCCGTCCCGGGCGACCAGATCGCCGAGGCCCTGAGCGGCGTGACCGGCCTGAACGGCCAGCTCACCATCGACGCGACCAACCTCTACGCGGAGCGCGACCCCGCCTTCCCCTCGCTCGCGCACCAGGTCAAGTCGATCGTCGGCGGCCCGACCGCGAAGTCGTTCAACACGGTCTTCGCCTCGGCGTACGACCAGATCGGCACGCAGCGAGTGACCCCGAGCAACCTGTACGCCGCCGAACCGGCCGCGAAGGACATCACCGCGCGGCTCATCACCGACGCCGGCTTCGACCCGCTCCACGTCGGTGACCTCGATCCGGGCGCGCGCCTGCTGGAGGACAGCTCGGGCCTGACCCGCGCGCTGGCCGGGCAGATCGGCGGCCCGTTCTTCTACCGGTACGGGCGGCCCGGGGAGCTGTAGGCGCGGCCCGCGCGCCGGTTCCCTGGCATGCGGCAGGCGGATCGGGCCCGGGTCAGGGGCCGGCGGGGGCGGGCGCGATCTGCTGCATGAGGCTGAGCATGTCCGGGGCGACCCACTCCTCGGCGATCCGGTCTCCCTCGATCCGGTAGACCTCGACGCTCCGGTACGCCACCCGCCGCCCCGTCGCCTCGAACTGCTGGAACGCGCCCTGGTGCGTGCCGTGGAAGTTGACCAGCACCGTCACCTTGTCGCCCGTGCCGAACATGTCCTGGACATCGATCTTCAGGTCGGGGAAGGCGTCCAGCATGGCCCGCGCGCCCTGCCGCCAGACCTCCCGGCCGTGCAGCGGGTCGGGCAGGCCGGGGACGTTGGCGATGAAGTCCTCCGTCAACAGCTCTACACACGCGTCGAGTTCACCGCTCTCCAGCGACCGGTAAGCCGTGTGCAGCAGGGCCATGTTCTTCTCGGCGGTGGTGGTCATCTCGGTGTCCTTTCGGGGATGGCGCCGCGAGCTCGGGGATCGCTCCGGCCGGATGCCCCTGAGTACAGACCCTGACGTCGCGGCAAGGTCAAGCCACCCACGAGTCGCCTTGACCTTGTCGCGACGTCAGGGTTTCTACTGAAGCCATGCGAATCGGCGAGATCGCCGCCCTCATCGGGGTCACCCCTCGGGCCGTGCGGCACTACCACCATCTCGGGCTGCTGCCCGAACCCGTACGGCGGAGCAACGGCTATCGCGAGTACGGCATCCGGGACGCCGTGCTGCTCGCCCGGATCCGGCGCCTGACCGAGCTCGGCCTCGGTCTCGACGAGGTGCGCGACGTCCTCGCGGACGACGAAGGCCGCGAACTGGTGGACGTCCTCCAGGAGTTGGACGAGGACCTCGGCAGACAGGAAACGGTCATCCAGGAGCGGCGCCAACGGCTTGCCGCGCTGCTGACCGAGGCACGGGCCGGACGGCTGACCGCCGAAGCACCCCTGTCGCCGCAGCTCACCGCCCTGCTCGCAGGCCTCGGCGAGTTGCCGGACTCCCCCATGGCCGTGAAGGACCGGGAGATCCTGGCCCTCCTCGACACCGTGGCCCCCGAGCCGGACCGGGTCCGGCTGATGGAGACGCTGCGGGGAGTGGCGGAGCACGCGGGCGAGATGTACGGCCTGCTGGACGCCCTCGCCGACAAGGAGCCGGACGATCCCGGGGTGACCCGTGCGGCCACCGCGCTGGCGGCCCTGCTGCCCGACGACCTGGCCGCACCGTTCCCCGACAAGCCCGACGACGGTCTGACCGACACCCTCCTCGCGGACCTGGCACCGGCCCAGTCGGCGGCGGTGCGCCGCGCGATCGACCTCGCGAGACAGCGACAGCTCGCGAAGCACGGACAGGAAGATCCGTCCCACCGACAGGAAGACCCGTCCTACCGACAGGAAGACCCGTCATGACGACGACGTCGGAGATCCAGACGCCCCGCCCCCAGCCCGGAGCCCCCGTGCGCGGCCCGGCCCTGCGGAAACTGCGCGCCGTCGCGGTACCCGCCCAACTCGCCCTGGCCGTCTGCCTGTTCAGTGGAGTCCCGGTACCCGGGACCGTGCTGCTCGGTGCCAAGCTGCTCCTGCTGGTACTGCTCGGCGCCGAGGCGTATGTCTGGCTGCGGCTACGGCGGCTCGGGCTGTCCCGGCGTCAGGCGCTCGCGCGGCTGGTGCCCGAGCGTGTGGCGAGGTACATCGCGCACGAGGCGCGGATCATGGCGAGCCTGGTCCGGTGGATCGCACGCCGTCCGCACGGTGTCGGTGAGGCCGACGCGGTCTTCCCGCACGCCCGCGACCAGGCCGCCATGATGTACGGCCTCACGTTCGTGTGCGTGGCCGAGACGGTCGCCCTGTCGTTCCTGCTCGCCAGGTGGCCCGTCGTCCACGGTGTCCTCCTGGTCGTCGACGTCTACACCGTTCTGTTCGTCCTCGGCATGCACGCGGCCGCCGCCACCCGGCCGCACGTCCTTTCCGGAGGTGTCCTGCGCGTCCGGCAGGCGGCACATGTCGACATCCGCGTTCCCGTCACGCGGATCGCCTCCGTCCGGCGCGAGGCCCTGTTCACCCACGCGAAGAAGGACGGCGAGCTGAACCTGCCCATCGGCTCCCAGACCTCCCTCACCCTCGAACTGACCGAACCGGTAGACGCGCCCAAGCTCCTCGGCGCCCCGCGCCTCGTACAGGTGATCAGGCTGCACGCCGACGATCCGAAGTCCCTCTACGACGCGGTCACATGGGCACGAACCGCATCCGCACCCACGCCTCAGGACGCCGACTGAATGTCTCCCCGCGTGGACGCCGCGATCGTGTCCCGGTGGGCGAAGTCGCCCGGAGGGATGCCGGGGTGGTGGCCCAGCGGGGTCGACGGGACCGTCACCGAGGGGCCGAGGGTGAGGCGGGAGACGATGCGGTAGCGGTCGCCCCGGTAGATCGAGTGGACGTACTCGACGGGCTGCCCCGTCGTGTCCGAGGTGAGGCGCTCGAAGAGCAGGGCCGGGGAGAGTTCGGGGACGTCGAGGAGTTCGGCCTCGGCCCGGGTGACGACGGTCGGCTCGATCGCCTGGACCGCCTCCTGGACGTGTACACCATGCTGTTCCCGCAGGTGTTCGTACAGGTCGCCGGTCTCCAACTCCCGTGCGGACAGGGTGGGTACGAGGTCGGCCCGGATGTGCAGGTGTTCGATGGCCATCGGGGCGCCGTCGACCAGGCGCAGCCGCGCCACGTACACGATCTCGGCGGCGGGCGAGAGGCGCAGCCGGCGGCCCACGCGGGCGCCGGCCGGGATGGTGGTGAACTCCAGCAGGCGGCTCGACCAGGTGCCGGCGGCCTGAGGTGCCGTCATGGTCTGTTCGCCGGAGACGAGTTCCTGGGTGATCTTCTCGGGTGCCACGAACATGCCGCGCCCGTGCTCCCGCACCAGCAGCCCGGCGGCGACGAGTTCGTCGACCGCCGCGCGCAAGGTCGGGCGGGACACGCCGAGTTGGGCACAGAGGACGCGCTCGGAGGGGATCGCGTCCCCCGGGTGCTGCGACTCGACGAGGTCGAGGATGAAGTCGCGGACCCGCTCGCGTTTGAGCACCGCACCTGGCGCGTCGGCCTTCATGTCGCACTCCTCATGCGCGGAGTCCCTGGTTGACCACCTGACCAGTTGACCAACGGTAGCCCGCAATCGCCCTGTTGACCCGGGCAGTGTAACCACCGCCGGGCGGTGATCCTTCGGATCCGGACCGACCCGCACGCCAAGTCCCCTTGCGACGGGAGGGGTTGACGCCCGCATTGGTCTATGCCACCTTCGTCCCCACATCGAGAGGTGAGCTGTCCAGTGGGCTTCACTGGTCAGGTGGTCAGGTGTTCGCGCATGCCCTCCCCAGGTGAACCTC
>NZ_JBLTJC010000601.1:0-4103 GCF_048158785.1 Streptomyces colwelliae
GCCGAGTGGTCCTCGCCCGTAGGCGTCGTAGGCAACGTAGGTGGCGTAGGAGTCGTAGACGCCGTACGGACGGGGGTTTCTGACTGTCCGTCAGATGCCGTGCACTGTCAAGGTCGTTAGGCCGCCGTAGGAGACGACGGTGAGGTCGGTGATGTCCGAGGCCGGAATGCCGGTGCGGCAGATGCAGACGGTGCTCGTGATGCTCGTGCGGCGGCCGGGGTTCGTGTTCCGCGCGGCGGGCCCGCGCCGCGAGCCCGGCCTCCAGGACATGCACCGTGCGCCCGCCGCACTTGGGGCAGACCGCGTCGGCGAGGGGCGACCTGAGCGCCTTCCCCTCCTCGTCGACGTACTCCTGCGTGGTCAGGCCGAAGGCGTCGATCCGACCGCGCTGCGGCGCCAGGCGCGCGATGAGGCTGTTCCTCGCCGTCGCCCTCGGCTACGTCGCCCTGTGGGCCACCGGCGCGCTGGGCATCCTCGCGTTGTCGTACTGGGCGCGTGAGGAGACCCCGCCACCTCCGGGGACCCGTACCGTGCAGGGCATCCACCACTTCCAACCCGTCGACACCGACGGGCAGTTGTGGCGGGGCGCCGCTCCCTCACCCGGCGGCTACCGGGAGTTGGCCCGCCTCGGCTTCACCACGGTCGTGGATCTGCGGGCGGAGGACCTGACCGCGGCCCGGCTCGCCGAACCGCGCAGGGCCGGGCTGGACGTCGTACGACTACCCATTCGTGACGGGCAGACGCCAACTCCCGTGCAGGTACGGCGGTTTCTCGATGTCGTCGCGTCGGCGGCCGGGCCGGTGTTCGTGCACTGCGGTGCGGGGGTGGGCCGTACGGGGACGATGGCGGCGGCGTATCTCGTGCGGACCGGGGAGGAGTCGTCGGCGAGGGCGGTCCGGCGGAATCTCGCCGTCGGACCGCCCTCGATCGAGCAGATCTACTACGCACTGAGCCTCGGTCCGGGCCCGGGCCGGCTGGAGCAACCGCCGTTGCCGGTGGTCGCCGTCAGCCGACTGGTGGACGCGCCACGACGCATGTTGTCGTGGTTCTGAAGCCCGACACCAGGCGGGGTCAGGGCTTGCGCCCCACCGCCCCGTACCCGGGAATCACCCCGTCGTCCTGGCCCGGCACCGGCTCGCCCAGTTCCGGATGCCACCGGTCGACCACCGCCACGCCCGGCTCGACCAGGTCGAGGCCGTCGAAGAAGCGGGCGAAGCCGGTGCGGGAGCGGAGGGCCAGGGTGATGCCCGCCGCCGTGAGTTTCTCGACCGCGGCCGTCGACTCCTCCGGGGTGAAGTCGGCGGTGGCGTGGGTCATCATCAGGTAGCTGCCGGTGGGGAGTTGGGACAGCAGCCCGTCGACCAGCTCGTGCGCGCCGTCCTCGTCGGGGACGAAGTGCAGCAGCGCGACGAGGGACAGGGCGACGGGCCGGGTGAGGTCGAGGACCTGCCGAGCGCCCTCGATGATCACGTCCGGCTCACGCACGTCGGCCCGCAGATACGCGGTCGCACCCTCGGGTGTGCCGCGCAGCAGAGCCGCCGACTGGGCCGGCACGATCGGGTCGTTGTCGCAGTAGACGACCCGCGCGTCGGGCGCGATGCCCTGCGCGATCCGGTGCAGGTTCGGTTCGGTCGGGATGCCTGTGCCGATGTCCAGGAACTGCCGTACGCCGTGCTCGGTGAGCCAGCGGGTGGCCCGGTGCATGAACGCGCGGTTGACACGTGCCATGACCGGCACCCTCGGGTCGAGGGCGAGCATCTGGCGGCCCATCTCCTCGTCGACGGGGTAGTTGTCCTTGCCGCCGAGGTACCAGTCGTACATGCGGGCGGGGTGGGGCCTGCTGGTGTCGATCTCGTCGGTCTTGTCTGTCTCGTCGATCCTGTCGGTGGGCCGCACGGTCATGGCGTGCTCCATAAGCTCTTAAAGCAACATGTGATCAAGTCAGTACCAAAATAAGGAGGTTCGGTAAGGAGAAAGCATTCAGCACAGATGGCCGGCTCAGGACAGCAAGAAATCCGCCTCGCCCGCTTTCGCCCCCTCGATGAAGGCCGTCATCTCGTCGGTCGTGTAGATCAGGGCCGGCCCGTCCGGGTCGGTGGACTGACGGACGGCGATCCGGCCGTCGGCGAGCTTCATCGCCTCCAGGCAGTTGCCGCCGTTGCCGCCGCTCCACGGCTTGTGCCAGCCTTCGCTTCCCAAGTCCCGCGCGGGCATACCGTTGTAGACGCTCATACGCGGCTTGATGCGATCCATTCACAGCTCCTTGCGGAGATCCTTGAGGATCTCCTTCGTGCGATGTGCCGTAGCGGCCTGCGCCGCCATGCGGTCCATGACCTCGAGATGGGTTCCCACCTCTTCGCGCGCGTCCAGATAGACGGCGCCGGTCAGGTACTCGCTGTAGACCATGTCCGGGAGTTCTGACATGGCAAATCGGAACAGCACGAAGGGCCCGTACGTGCCTGGGTGCGGCCCCGAGGAGAACGGGGCGACCTGCAAAGTCACGTTGGGCAGCTTCGTGGCGTCGAGCAGTTTGTCGATCTGGGCACGCATCACCTCCGGGCCGCCGACCGGGCGGCGCAGGGCGGTCTCGTCCATGACGACCCAGAAGCGGGGCGCGTCGGGACGGGTCAGCAGGTCCTGGCGCTGCATGCGCAGCGCGACATGACGCTCGATGTCGTCGGGTTCGGTCTGGCCGATGGCACCGGACTTCAGCACGCCTCGGGCGTAGTCCTCGGTCTGTAGGAGTCCGGGCACGAAGTGCGGTTCGTACGCCCGGATGAGCGCGGCCGCGCCCTCCAGGCTGACGTGCATCGAGAACCAGCCGGGCAGGATGTCGTGGAAGCGCTGCCACCAGCCGGGCCTGTTGGCCTCCTCGGCCAGGTGGACGAAGGCCTCGGCCTCCTCGTCGGAGACGCCGTACGACTTCAGGAGGAGCTGGAGGTAGGGGATCTTGAGAGAGACCTCCGCCATCTCCATACGGCGGACCGTGGCGGGCGCGACGCGGAGGACGCGGGCGGCCTCCTCGCGCTTGAGCCCCGCGCGTTCCCGCAGGTCCAGCAGGCGCCGGCCGAGGACGACCTGGCCGACCGTCGGTGCGGACCGCGGCTCGCTCACGCTCCACCTCCACGAATGAGTCTTGAGTGCCGAGTAAGGGATTGAGTACTGACAGCGCATGCGTCCGTACAGTCCGTCGACAGGGTTCTCACGGACCGACGAACCGATCCCGGCCCGACGCGACGATCCCGGCGAACCGAATCCTGACAGCCCTGCGGCGCCATTCGAAGACTCATTCGAAGATCGGAACAGACCTCCGGAGATCCCAACTGGCGCCGCGCGACTTCCTGTTGCGAGCAGTGTGCCACGACCGTGCAGACCGTCATACGGCACTCTGCATATTTCATAGTGACACTTGCCAAGTGTTCACGGCGGGGCGATAGTGGCAAGCGTGATTCCGTCCGCGCCCTTAGGAACAGACGCCGCCGCAGGCCGCCTCGGTCTCGGTGCCGCCGCGGGAGCCGTCCCTGGTGGGGCCGCTGCCGAGCGCCGGTTCCGGTTCGAGCTGGCCGCACATCCGGGTTCCCCGGCCCAGGCGAGACGCCTGACGCGGGCCCGGCTGTCCGGCTGGTCCGTGTGCGAGGACACCTGCGACACGGCGGTACTCGTCGTCTCCGAGCTGGTCACCAACGCGATCGTGCACACCGCGAGCAGCCACATAGTCTGCGAGCTGCACGACGGCGACGACCTGGTGCGGATAGCCGTCCGTGACGAGGGCTGTGCTCCCGGTGAGCCCCGCCCGTCCCCGCAGCGGCCCGACGAGGAGCACGGGAGGGGACTGCTCCTCATCGACGGGCTGTGCCGCGCTTGGGGCGCCCAGGAACACGGACCCGGCCTGCTGGTCTGGGCCGACCTGCCACGGCAGGCGGACCCGGCGCACGGCCACCACCCGGCCCCCGGCCACGACAGTTCCGTACCGCACAACGACCTGGGTTGGGGCGCACGACCCAAGCCGGGCCCGTCAGGCGGTTCGGGCGACGAGGACGAGGCGACGGCACACTTCGGGGCCTTCGAGGATCTGGGCGTATTTCCGGGGCGGGGTCATGGGC
>NZ_JBLTJC010000602.1:0-4097 GCF_048158785.1 Streptomyces colwelliae
CGCAAGCCCTCCTCCTACCGCCTCCAGCCCGTGGCCGGATACGGCGCACCCCACAGCGCCCCCGCCCGCGTACCGGTGCGGCACGAACCCTTCCTGCGCATGTCCGGACGCGGCAACACCATGGTGCTCACGTTCGACGACGGACCCGACCCCCGCTACACCCCGCACATCCTGGACACCCTCGCCGAGTACGACGTCCGCGCCACGTTCTTCGTGTGCGGCGAGATGGCCGACTGGAACCGGGACCTGCTCGCCCGGATGTCCGACGAGGGCCACGTCGTCGGCAACCACACCTGGTCCCACCCGCTGCTGACCAAGATGACCCGCGGTCAGATCCGCTCGGAGATGGAACGCACCAGCGACGTCATCGAGGACGCCTACGGCGAACGCCCGCAGTGGTTCCGCGCGCCCTACGGCGCTTGGAACCGGGCCGCCTTCCAACTCGGCTCCGACCTGGGCATGGAACCCCTCGCCTGGACCGTCGACACCCTCGACTGGGACACCCCCGGGGTCCGTCACATCGTCCACGCGGTCGAGGACGGCGCCGCCCCCGGCATCGTGGTGCTCTCGCACGACGCCGGGGGCGACCGGACCCAGAGTGTGAAGGCGCTGCGCGAATATCTGCCGCACCTGCTCGACTCCGGCTACCACATGACGCTGCCGCGCCGCCGCACCACCACCTGACGCACCACCACCTGACGGGCTTTCGCCCGCCCGGCCGGGGAACGCTCAGCGGACCTCGACCAGGCGGGCGAAGACGACGACGTTTCCGTCGTAGCCGTTCTGCTTGGAGAAACCGCCGCCGCACGTGATGACGCGGAGTTCCGGAGTTCCCTTGGACGCGTAGACGCGGTCGCCGGGGAAGTCCTTCTTCTCGAAGACCTCGATGCCGTAGATCTCGAATACGGCCGTCTTTCCGTCCTTGCGCGCGACCTCGACGCGATTTCCCTTCTTGAGGGCCCCGAGTCCGTAGAACACGGCGGGGCCCATTTTGTTGTCGACGTGACCGACGACGACCGCCGTGCCCTTCTCGCCGGGGGAGACGGCGCCGGTGAACCAGCCCGCCAGATTCGGGTCCTCCGGCGGCGGAGCGCCCACCCAGCCGTCCGCGTCCAGGCCCACCGGCATGACCGGGGCGTCGACCCGGATCGCGGGGATCCGCACCCGGTCGGCGACGGAGTACGGCAGCGGGGCCGGGACCTTGCCGAACGTGGTGTGGCCGGTCCGGGCGTCCGCGGCCGCGGCGGAGGCCGGCTGGGGCGGCCCGATGTCGAACTCCCCCGAACCATTCCGAATGAGCGCGAGACCGGTCAGCAGAACAAGCGCTATCACTCCCCACGGGGCGCGCTTCTTCTGCCGCTCCTCCTCTTCGGCAAGCTCGGACAGCTCCGACGCAGACATTCGCCATCCCCTCTCGACGCGGCCGTCGCCCCGTCAATCGCGCATACGAGAACGCTAAGTCCCGAAGCCGGAACCGGCGACGGGGAAAGCGCGAACGGGTGGCCCGGTCATCCTTATGTGCGCCATACGAGTTGACGCCCGCAGGAATTTTCTGACGGTCCGTGACCTGCGGCAATATCCGATTGTGCGCTTTTCCCCCGGCGTGTCCTCTCACCAGGACGGACCATTCTCGAAATGCGGGCGCGCGCAAGGCATCTGAGGGTGCGTCTGGGAGGCGTTTTCTCGCCGATCGACCGGGGACGGGTCCCGGGGCGCCTTCCGCGGAGGATGACATGCGTACTACTCGTGCCCTGGCTGCCGCCGGTGCCGCGGTGGCCGTCCTGGGGCTCGCCGCCCCGGTGGCCGTCGCGGACGGCATGGGCGCCAGCCCCAGCAACATCGTCGCCCTGCCCAGCGTGATCGCCCGCGGCGGCCAGCTCACCGTCACGGTCGACGGCTGCTTCAGCGGCGGCAACGCCATCGCCACCTCACCGGGGTTCGAACGCCCCGCCAACCTGTCCCTCCTGAACGGCTCCGGTACGACATCCAGCGGAACCGCCAGGATCAGCAGGTCGGCCACCCCCGGCGCGTACAGCATCACGGTCCGCTGCTCCAACGGTTCCTCGCTGACCCGTGATTCGGCCTACACGGTCATCGGCGGTGTCCGCGGCGGTCTCGGCGGCAGCAGCAGCGCCGGGGCGACCCCGACCGACATGGCGATCGGCGGCGGCCTGGTCGCCGCGGCCGTCGTGGGCGGCGGGGTGTTCTGGATGCGCCGCCGCACCGAGCGCGGGATCTGACCTCCTCCCCTTCGGAGTTCGGCCGCATGTGACAGGCCTTCGCCCCGGACCCTTGCGGGTTCCGGGGCGAAGGCCTGTGCGGGTGGTACCGAGGTCAGGCGCCGTCCTCTCCGGTGCGGCGGCGCGAGAAGTGGTACGCCGCTCCCACCGAGCCCGCGATGAGGGCCGCGCCGATGCCGAGCTCCTTGAGGTCGAAGCCGGCGATGCTGCCGCCCTCACCGGCGTGGACCCCTCGCGGAATCTGCTGGGCCGGCTGGAGCGGCTGGATGTCGTTGTTCGTGCGGCCCGAGGCGATGGTCAGACCCGTGGAGCCGCTCACGCCGTCACACGTGAACGTCACCTGGTACACCGCGCCCGGCCTGGCATCCCAGTCGACCATCGCCGTAGCAGAGGACTGCCCCGGCGAGATCCGCACCGTGTCGAAAACCCCGGAGGAGACCGTGGCGGAGCCCTTGCAGCCGCCCTGGTCCCGGTCGAGCCGCAGAGTCACCTGGCCGCCCGCCGCGATCGTCGAGGGCAGGACGCTGAAGCCGAACGGCGTGATGTTGTGGTTGCCGTCGCCCTTTGCGACGGCGACCGGCGCGGACAGGGCGAGGGCGCTGATGCCCAGCAGTGCGGCCGAAGCGACGCGTATCGCGCGCATGGTGGTTCCTCCGGGTCCCCGAGGAGCAGCAGCGGACCTTTTCCGCTTGCGCCGTAAATGCACCTCGATGTCCGAAACGCTAGGAACATGTGTGCGCTCCCGCGATCGCAGTCGCGCGAATGGGGCAATGGTGTGGGCCGCACAGGGGACGCCGTTCCTGCGACCGGGGGACGTCCGCGGTGTGGCGGACGTCCCCCGACGACCGGCTCCGGTGAGGGGCCGTCAGCCCTTGATGCCCGGGAAGAGGTTCAGGAACGGCTGCGCCGACGCCGTGATGCCGCGGCTGTACGGCGAGTCGAAGTCCCAGATCAGGAACAGCAGGAACGCGATCAGCGCCGAGAACAGCCCGGCGAGGATCAGCTCCCGTGCCGTACGCCGGATCTGTAGCGCGAAGACCATGCCGATGGTGATCACGGCCCCGGCGAGCAGCCCGAACCACACCACCGACGGCATCGTCGCCCCCGTGGAGTCCGAACGGGCGTTGCGTGCCGAGTCCGCGGCGGTCACCTGGTCGACGAGCGGCTGGTAGGCCTGCGCCTGGAAGTCCGTCGTCGGCCGGTAGTCGGTGACGTCGGCGCGGATGCGCTGGAGGAGGTCGGTGCCGCGCTGGGTGAGCTCCTCGTGGTCGGCCATCGTCTTCCACTCGACATTGACGACCTGGGAGACGTAGGCCTCGACATCGGCCCGGACGCGGTCACGTTCGGCCGGCGGATAGACCCGAACCCGCTCCGAGATCTCGTGCAGCGCCTGTGCCTCCGCCTGCACATGGTCCTGGGCGGCGCTGCGGGCCTCCCAGACACCGGCGATCGCCAGGCCCAGGACGATGGCGTACACAACGCCGATCCACATCGTCATGTACTCGATGACGTCCGGGGTGTCGCCGGGATCCTCGTCCTCGGACGCGGTGCGCTCGCGTACGAAGGTGATGACGACGACCACGGCACAGGCCGCCACCATCGCGATGACGAGAACAAGCCATTCCGACAAGGGGTTCCTCCGGGGATCAGCGCGGACGCAGCGCGGCGGCGCCGCCGCGCTGCTCGCGTGGGAACCGCGGCGTTGAGGTACGGGGAGCACCTGGACATGCGGACACCTGGAGGTTCGTACGCGATCGCAGCCGTAGAACACGCGCGCGGGCAGGGCGCGTTGACCATCGGCCTGTCCTGCAACGCGCACAGCGCCCTCGCCGCGGCCGCCGAGGGCGGCACGGCCGA
>NZ_JBLTJC010000603.1:0-4089 GCF_048158785.1 Streptomyces colwelliae
CGTGGGCCAAGCACCAAGGCGACCGTTGCGGGGTACGGGGCTGGGCACCGTCCGGGGCCTCCGGAGGCAGGCCCGTGGGGGCGTAACGGGCCGCGTTCAGGATGTGACCGGCGGCGGAGTCCGGGTTCGCGGCGAGTGCGCCCAGGACGTGTTCGGGGCCGATGTAACCGGTGCCGCCCGCCCTGGCCAGGTCGTGGGCGTCCAGGAGGGCGCGTTTGACGGCCGGGGTGAGGGCGAGCGACGTACCGCCCGGAGGGTGGGCGGGGCCCGAGCGCTCGTCGATCTCCGCGGCGAGGGAGTCGGGGTCCGCGCCGGCCCGGGTGAGGAGACCGCGGGTCGGCTCCGCGGACAGGGCGGCGCGGAGCAGGTGCTGGGTGTCGAGGTCGTGGCTGCCGTGTTCCGCGGCGTACTGGGCGGCGCCGCGGACGAGGTCCCTGGCCGGTTGGCTGAGCAGGCGGCCTATGTCTACGTGCCGTGGGCCGGGCGGGGCGGCTCCGTCATCGGCTCCGCGAGTGGCTCCGCCCGCGGCTCCGCCGAAGAACCGGGCCAGGAAGTCGCCGAAGGGGTCGTTTTCGGGGTCTGTGTAGCCGCTGGTCATCAATCCACCATGGCACGGGCCACTGCGTGGGGCATGTGCAGGTTTGGGGGGATTGCGCCTTGTTTTCGCGTGCAGGCTCGTTGTGGCTGGTCGCGCCCACGCGGCGGAGCCGCAAATCGACACAGCCCCGCGCCCCTTAAGGGGCGCCTTCCTTACCGGCGCTCAGTAAGGACCCTTGGTCCTGCCTCCGTGATCGCCACCGTGTGTTCCACGTGGGCCGCTCTTGAGCCGTCGTTCGTCTTGAGGGTCCAGCCGTCCTTGGCCGCGTGGTAGTCGTCGCGGCCGCCCGCGATCAGCATCGGCTCGATCGCGATGACCATGCCGTGGCGGAGGGGGAGGCCGCGGCCCGGGCGGCCCTCGTTCGGGACTCCGGGGTCCTCGTGCATCTGGCGGCCGATGCCGTGGCCGCCGAAATCCTCCATGATGCCGTAGCCGGCCGTGCGGCACACCGTGCCGATGGCGTGGGCGATGTCGCCGATGCGGTTGCCCACGACGGCTGCCTCGATGCCCGCCGCCAGGGCGCGCTCGGCGGTGTCGATCAGGCGGACGTCGGCCGGGCGCGGCTCGCCGACGATGAAGCTGATGGCCGAGTCGCCGGCCCAGCCGCCCAGCTTGGCGCCGAAGTCGATCGAGACCAGGTCGGCGTCGCGCAGCCGGTAGCCGTCCGGGATGCCGTGCACGATCGCGTCGTTCACGGAGGCGCAGATGACCGCGGGGAACGCGGTGGGCGCGAAGGCGGGGCGGTAGCCGAGGAAGGGCGAACTCGCGCCGGCCGCGCGGAGCACGTCGTGCGCCAACTCGTCCAGTTCCAGGAGGGATACGCCCACGTCGGCGGCCTCCCGTACGGCCGTGAGGGCGCGGGCCACGACCTGGCCCGCCTCGTACATCGCATCGATAGACGTGTCCGTCTTCAGTTCCACCATGCCAATTACTATACCGGTATTAGAATGACGGCATGGTACGCACCCCTCTCACCCCCGAAGAGCGCGAACGCGGCGAACGGCTCGGCCGGCTGCTCCGCGAGGCCCGTGGCGGCCGCAGCATGACGGACGTGGCGGCGCACGCGGGCATCTCGGCGGAGACCCTCCGCAAGATCGAGACGGGCCGGGCTCCGACGCCCGCCTTCTTCACCGTGTCCGCCCTCGCCGAGGCGCTCGGGCTGTCCATGGACGAACTCGTGGTCAGGTGCGCGCCGTTGGCAGCCTGAAGCCGAGATCGCCATCGCGCCCCAACGGGAGACGTGTGCTGTATCTGACCCTGCTCCGGCGCCCCTATGTCCTACGACTGCTCACCGGCTCCCTCGTCGGCCGCATGCCCAGCGCCATGGCCGCCCTCGCCATCGCCCTGTCCGTGCGCGAGGCCGGCGCGGGCTACCGCCTCGTCGGCGTCGCCACCGGTGTGTTCGCCGTGGCCGGGGCGATCGGCGGCCCGCTGCTCGGGCGGCTGGTCGACCGCACCGGCCAGCCACGCGTACTCGTCGCGTCCGCCGTGGTGTCAGGCCTCGGGTACGTCCTCCTCGCGCTCGCCCCCGGATCGGTCTACGGCAGCCTCGTCGGGGCCGTCGTCGCGGGCGCCGCCGCGCCGCCCCTGGAGCCGTGTCTGCGCGCCCTGTGGCCGGAGTTGGTGGCCGAGGGGCAGGTGCAGTCGGCGTACGCCGTCGATGCCGGGGCGCAGGAAGTCGTGTTCATCGCGGGGCCGTTGGCCGTCGCCGGTGTCGCCGCGCTCGGCCCCGCGCCGCTCGCCCTCTGGCTGGCGGGAGGACTGGGTCTCCTCGGCTCGCTGGTGATGGCCACCGCCCGGCCCTCCCGGGACTGGCGGACCCGGACCCGTGACGTGCACTGGCTCGGCCCCTTGCGCAGCCCCGGCCTGCTCCTGCTGCTCGGCGCCCTGTTCGGTGCCGGCTGGGCGCTCGGCGGCTTCAACGTCTTCAGCGTCGCCTACGCCGAGCAGCACTCCGTACCCGGCGGCGCGGGCCTCCTCATGGCGCTGTCGGCCTTCGGCGCGCTGCTCGGCGCCGTCGCCTACGGCACCCTGCGCTGGACCGCCGACGCACCGCTGAAGGCCGTAGTGCTGTGTGCCGGAATGGCCGCCGCCTACTGGCTGGTGGCGCTCGTGCCCGGGCCCGCCGGTGCCTGCCTGGTCGCGGCCGGTACCGGAGTCTTCTTCGCACCCCTGCTGACCGTGTCCTTCGGGCTGGTCGGCGAACTCGCCCCCGACGGCACGGTGACCGAGGCCTTCGCCTGGCTGGTGACCCTGATCGGCGCCGGGATCGCCGCCGGATCCGCCGTGTCGGGCCTCCTCCTCGCCGACTCCACGCTGCCGGCCGCGGCCGCGCTCGGCGCCTGCGGAGTGACCGTGGGAGCGGTGGTCCTGGCCCTGTCCCGGCGCCGGCTCGCCCTCCTCGTTCCCGCCCGGGAGATGCCGGATCCGGCGTGAACCCGACGGGCGCACAGTCGGGAGGCGTAGGCTCCGAGACCTCTGCGCCCGGCTCGAAAAGCTTCCGTAGCCGCGTCGTAACACAAATGGTGTTTTCTACGGATCGGAGCATTCCGGTCTGGCGGGAGTTGGGGCATGGCTGTGGATCAACTCCCCGGACAGGTGCGGGAGTTCGCGAACTACCTCGACGGACTGCTGGCGCGCCTGGACCAGGGCGGCGGCTGGTGCGGGGTGTTCTGGCAGCGCGATCCCGATGGCATGCAGGCCTGTCTCGGCGGGCGTGAAGTGCCGCCCTGGGACGTGGTGGAGGCCCTCCTCCAGGACCTCGCGGCGGAGTACGGCCACGGTGTCGCGAGCCAGGAGAAGAACCGGGCCCGCACCCTGCACGCGGCGGCGCTCGCCGCGTTCGACGCCCGTCCCGGCAGCCGCGACGCCCTCAGCGACCGGCTCGACGTGATGCTCCGTGAGCAGAAGTACGCGGCCGAACGGCAGTCGGAACTGGGGCGGTCGCTCAACTCCGCCGGCACCCAGGAGGAGGCCGACGCCATCCGCCTCGACCTCGCCTGGGCCCACGACGACCACGAGCGCGCCACCGCCCGCTGCACCGAACTCCGCACCCGCATCGAGCAGTTGGACAACCGCGCCCACACGCAGGGCGCCCAGGCCATCCGCCGCGACCGGCACGGCAACGTGTTCCGCGTCGACGACACGTTCCAGGATCAGAACGCCTACCCGTACGACCCGAACACCTCGCCGTACGACGAGAACACCTCTCCGTACGACCGGAACCAGGCCCCGCACCGACTGCCCCGCCAGCGTGAGGCCGAGCAGATGCCGGGCACCGGACCGCAGGGCGCGGGCGGGGTCGGGGGCGGATACGGCAGTCCCGACGGTGGCCACGGGACGCGCCCGGACGACCGGAGTCCGGACGCGCGCCGCGGCTACGAGGAATTCGAGCGAGCGAACCCCGGCTACGGCGATCCGGACCCCACGTGGGACGATCTCGCGAACCCCGAGGTCGTGGCGGTGTCGTCCTCGACCATGCCGGCGAAGCG
>NZ_JBLTJC010000604.1:0-4061 GCF_048158785.1 Streptomyces colwelliae
CCCAGACCCCCATCGGCCCTGAAGGGGCCTCGTCCTCAAACGCCGGACGGGCTGGATTCTGCCGGCCTGCGCCGAGAGGCCCCCTCACTCACATCCGCTGGATCTCCCGGATATCTACACGTCCAACTGGTCCGCCACCGCGCGCAGTAGGCCCGCGATCTTCGCGCCCGCGGGCTTGTCGGGATAGCGGCCGCGTTCCAGCATGGGCGTGATGTTCTCGAGGAGGGTCGTCAAGTCCTGGACGATGGAGGCCAGTTCGTCCGGCTTCTTGCGCTGGGCCGCCGCGACCGACGGCGTCGGGTCGAGCAGGGTCACCGAGAGGGCCTGGTCGCCGCGCTGACCGGCGACGACCCCGAACTCCACGCGCTGTCCGGGCTTCAGGGCATCAACTCCGGCGGGCAGAACCGAGGAATGGACGAAGACGTCACCGCCGTCGTCACGGGAGAGAAAGCCGAAGCCCTTCTCGCTGTTGAACCACTTGACCTTGCCGGTAGGCACGTCTGTCCTCGTCCTCGTACTCGTCGGAAAACTGCTCTGGATAACACACCGGCGGGTCGTCGGGACCCGCCGGTACCAAGGCTAATGGTCTTCAGGCCGGTGACAAGACGTCGCCGGGTTGTTCCTTTGCGCAGGGAACTACCCTGGTCGAGTGCGTGACAAAACCCAAACGAATTCCTCCGTGGCCGGTGACCGACTGATCCGTGCCGGTGCCATCGTCTTCTTCGTCGGCGCGGTGGCCACACTCGTCACCGTGGTACCGCTGTTGCTCCACACGACGCCTTTTCCGACGTACATGTACCTCTTGAGCATGCTCATGGGCGTCGGATTCCTGCTGGCCGCCGCGGGCGTGCTCCAGTCCGTCGCCGCGGGACGGCGTCAGGCCCGTGCCGAAAGGTAGTCCGAAAGCCATCGCGGGAACTCGGTGAGATCGCCGAGCACGACGTCCGCCCCGGCCGCCCGCAGTTCGTCGGCGTCGCACGGGCCGGTCGCCACCGCGACCGACAGGGCATCCGCGGTACGGGCGCCGCGCACGTCGCCGACATGGTCGCCGACGTAGACGCTCGCGCCCTCCTCGCGCAGCGCCTCCGCCTTCTGCTCGGCCCACAGGTTGCCGATCACGGCGTCGGCGTCGATGCCGAGATGCGCGAGGTGCAGCTTCGCGTTGGGCTCGTACTTCGCGGTGACGACGATGGCCCGCCCACCGGCCGCCCGCACCGCCGCGATCGCCTCGGGGGCGCCGGGCATCGCGGGGGTCGCGGCGATGGCGATCGACGGGTACATCTCGCGGTACAGGTCCGCCACGGCGGGCACCTCGTCCGCCGGGAACCAGTTGATCAACTCGTCCGCGAGCGGCGGCCCGAGCCGGGTGATCGCCAGATCTGCGTCGACGTACGTCCCCGTCCGCTCGGCCAGCGCCAGATAGCAGGCGTGGATACCGGGCCGGGAGTCGATGAGGGTCATGTCGAGGTCGAAGCCGACGGTCAGGGCGGGAAGGGCGGTGGGGGCGGGCTGGTCACTGTTCTGGGCGCGCGAGGTCATATGGGCCATTGTGCCCAGTCGCTACGACAATCCCACCGGGCCCACCGGCTACTGCCGCAGCCGCTGCGACCGCCACACCAGGTACAGCGCCGACGCCACCGCCGCCCCGCGCACCACCCACGGCCAGGTCCCGGCGATCGCGTCGCTCATGTGACCCTGCGCGATGGGGGTGCCCCAGCGGCCGGTGTTCCTGCCCCACAGCCAGACGACGCCGGCCGCGACGGCCGCCGTCGGCAGGCCGATCACCGCCCACTTCGTCTCGGCGTCGGACAGCCGCCGGGACGCGTACGCGATGAGCCAACCGAGCAGCAGGGCGAACCAGTTGCCCAGTACGGCGCCCACGACGAGCAGCGCGGCGGCGATCAGGAGGAGAGGGTTTGACCAGCGTCCGGCGGGGAGGCGGGGGACTATGCGGCGCCGGCGGGCCGGGATCTCCGGCGCCTGCTCGATCACCGGTGCGGCCACCGGCTCCGGTGCCTTCGGCGTCTCCTTCGCCGCTTCCTTCGCCGGTTCCTTCGGTGTCTCCTTCGGCGGCGGGGGCTTGAGGAGTTCGGGGATCTCGACCCCGCCGGTGAACCCGGGCACGCTGTCGCCGAGCGCGAACCCGTTGCCGTTCTCCGCCCGCCACCAGTCGGGCTGGAGGACGCTCGCGCCGAGGTCGGACGCGCTCGCGAGGTGCGGTGAGGAGGCCGAGTTGTCGGGCGGGGATGCCGGTTCGGGTGCGGATTTGGTGAGGCGGGTACGCGGGAGCGGTACGACCCGGCGCAGGCCCTTGGGCCGTAGATCGTCCTCGTGGTCCCGTTGTACGGGGACGGAGGCCGTCGGTGTCCGGGGGACGCCGGCGCCGGTGCCGGCCGCGGCGACGACCTCGTCCGGGCTGCCCAGCCCCTTGAGGATGCGCTGGACGGCGGCCGGTGTGTCGACGGTGGACCCGGCACGCCGTCGGTCGATCTCGTTGCGCAGCTCGGACACGAGCCGCATGCGCGTGACCGAGGGCAGCTGCCGTTGCTGCGCCACGTCACCGACGCGGCTCAGATACTCGTAGACGACCTGGTCGCTCTCGATACCCACGAAGTCCCCTCCGGGGCGGGTGCGTTGGATACCCCGCCGGAACGACCGTAGCGCAGGTCGGGGCTCATGTCGGCCCGCGCATCGGGGGCGTACGGCGGGTCCGGGTCCGGCTGTGGAAGGGCGGGTGACACCGGCCCGAGCGCCGCACCCGCTACCGTGGGTCGGATGAGCACCCCGGCCACGCCGCCCCGTTCGCTCGCGGAGGCACTCCGAACCAGGGACGACGCCTCCCTGGCCGCGCTGCTGCGCAGCCGCCCCGACCTCATCACGCCCGTGCCCACCGACCTCACCCAGCTCGCGACCCGGGCCGGTACCCGCGGGTCGGTCGTCCGGGCGCTAGAGCGTCTCGACCGTTTCGCGCTTCAGACGGCGGAGGCCCTGGCCGTGGCGGCGGACCCGGCGTCGTACGACGAGCTGCTCGGGCTGATGGCGGGCGACGCGCGCGACGCCGCCGTCGTGCACGCGCTGCCGCGTGCCCTTACGACCCTGCGCGAGCAGGCGCTGGTGTGGGGTGCTGACGACCGGCTGCGCCTGGTGCGGACGGCGCGTGAGCTGCTGGCGCCGTCGCCGCAGCATCCGTCGCCGACCGGCCTCGGGCCCACGGTCGCGGAGGCCACGGCGGGCATGTCGCCGGGCCGGGTCCAGGAGATCGTGACGGCGGCCGGCCTGCCTTCCACGCATGACCCGGTGTCCGCGGTGGCCTCGCTCACCAAGCTGTTCACGGGCCGCAGGCGGATGAAGGCGCTGCTCGCCCGCGCCCCCGAGGAGTCCCTGGAGGTACTGAACCGGCTGGTCTGGGGGCCGCCGTACGGCCAGGTGACCGCCGAACCGGCGGCCCGGCTGCGCTGGCTCATCGACCGGGGGCTGCTGCTGCCGACCGCGCCCGGCACGGTCGTACTCCCGCGTGAGGTGGCCCTGCATCTGCGGGCCGGGCGCGCGCACCGCGAGACGGAGCCGGTGGCACCGCCGGTCGAGGCGAAGGCGACGCACCGTCCACAGGTTGTGGACAGTACGGCGGCCGGGCAGGCGTACACCGCGCTGGCGACGGTCGAGGAGCTGCTGAAGGACTGGGACGAGGGCGGGCCGACGGTGATGCGGGCGGGCGGCCTCAGCGTCCGCGACCTGAAGCGGACCGCCGTCGCGCTGGACGTGGCGGAGCCGGTCGCGGCCTTCTGGGTCGAACTCGCTTATGCGGCGGGCCTGTTGGCCTCCGACGGCGAAGCGGACGAACGGTACGCGGCGACCCCGGCCCACGACGAGTGGCTGGAGCTGCCCGCCGCGCGGCGCTGGGCCGTGCTCGCGGAGGCGTGGCTGACGGCGACCCCCGCGGCCGGCCGCCCCGCAGCGGCAGCCCGGCGATCGGCTCGATACCGCCCCCGTCGGCGTCGCCGTACAACTCGGAGAGCCGGTCCGCCTTTTCGTCCGGGACCTGGAAGCCGGCGTCCGGCATG
>NZ_JBLTJC010000605.1:0-4047 GCF_048158785.1 Streptomyces colwelliae
AGGCGTCGAAGGCGTCGACGTCCAGGCCGGGCTGCGGACGGGTGTCCGTGCTGTCGTCGGTTTCGTACGGTGCCATGTCTGCCTTACCTCCGTCGTCGGCGGCGGCTAATCCGTCGTGCACTCGTCCCACCCTGAGCCCAGCACGCGGGCACGGCTTCCAGGAGATTCGAGAAGTGAGGCAACGGTCCGGGCGGCTCATGGACTCCTTTAGACATCTAGGAGGTGCCCATGGGGGATCGCAAGCAGGCTCGGGAGGCTCAGGATGACGGGTTCCAGAGCTTTGTCATCGGCCGCTGGCCGCGGTTGATGCGGACGGCATTTCTTCTCACGGGGGAGCAGCACGCCGCGGAGGATCTGGTGCAGTCGACGCTCGAACAGACCTTTGTGGCCTGGCGCAAGGTCGGCGCGGCCGACGATCCGGAGGCGTACGTACGGCGCGTGATGATCAACGCGCACGCACGCAAGCACCGCAGACGACTCAAGGAGTTCCTGGCGCCCAGGGACGACTCGGGCCTGGTGCGCGAGATCGCCGACACCGGTGACCGCATCGCCCAGGCCGAGGACCGCAGCACCCTGCTGAAGGCACTGGCCCAACTGCCGCCGAGGCAGCGGGAGGCGGTGGTGCTGCGGTACTGGGAGGACCTGACCGAGACACAGACGGCCCAGGCGATGGGCTGCTCGGTCGGCGCGGTGAAGAGCAACGCGGCCAAGGGGATCGCGAAACTCCGCGCCATACCGGGACTCGCCGAGATGGTGACGCAGGGAGGGCGGCAGTGATGAGCGCGGACCGGGAGACGAACCAGACCATGACGGACAGAGACATCGCCCTCCTGCTGGCCGACGCCGCGGACGAGGTCGAGATCGGTATAGCCCCCTACCAGGCGGTGATCCGCGGCGGCCGCCGGCGCCGGGCCCGCCGCTGGGCGCTCGCCACGGCCGCGGCCCTGGTGATCACGGGCGCGTCGGGCACGCTGGCCCTGGCCGGGCTGCGCGACGGGAACGGGATCGAGGTGTCCCCGGCGGTGACGCAGAAGGCGACCGTGCCGTCCACGCCGGAGCAACGGCATGTGTACGTGCCGCAGGAGACCCTGCTCGCGGCGGGCACCGAGCAGGGCGAGGAGTGGTCCATCACGGTCGACGTGTGGGGCGCCCCCCTCACCAAGGCCGAGGCCGAGGCCCAGCTGAAGGCCATGGCCGGCCGCCACGAGGAGCCCTGGGACAAGGACCGCGCGTCCGCACTGGTCGGCAAGATCACGTACTTCGTGCGGCGGGCCTTCGGGAGCGGAGAACCGGGTCTCCTGATGGGTGATTCGGCCGCCAAGGAGGACACCATGGCGGGCACGGACCTCAAGTCGGGCGCGACCTCCCTGGACCCGAAGAAGACCGACGGCCCCCAGCGGCTGGTGGTCGGCCAGGTCGCGAGCACCGCGCAGGCGGTCACCTGCACCTGGAAGGACGGCTCGTCCACGGTGGCCCGCAAGGTGGCCGCGGGGGCCGACGTCAACAGCGGCGAGGCGACGATCCGGCCGGCGGCGGGTTCTCCGGACAGCTGGTTCGTGTGTGTGGCCCCGGCGGGGAAGACCTACGAGTCGGCGGAGGTGACCACCACCGACTAGCGTTGCGGCAGGCCGAGTTCGCGCACCGGGCCGTGACACGTGGCGGTCGACGTTCGTGGTCGACCGTCGCGATCGGCGGCCCCGGAAAACGGTTCGACGGCTTTCCGGGGGCCCTGACACAGTGGCCCACCATGACGAACACGGACGTCGAGCTGGTGACCGCTGCGGACGTGCGGCTTATGCAGGGGCTGGCGCAGCGCGTCACCGCCACCCGCCAGAACCTGGTGAACGCCGAAGCCACGTTCGGCGAGCTGGCCTGGAACTGGGGCAAGGCGCACGCCGACGACGACACGGGAGGCCGGCCGAGTCGGCAGTGGTTCTCCGGCGGGGACCTGGTGGCGTGGGGCTGGGCCCGGCTTCCGCACCGGCTGCGACGGAACGGCGGGTCGGTGAAGGACGTCACCGAGGCCTGTCTCACGTATCAGGTCCGCCCCGACCACGCCGGGCTGGTCGACGAGGTGATCGACTGGTACGACGGCACGGCGGCGGGCATCGAGCGGACGGTGATGCCGAGTTCCGCCGACGAGTTCGCCCTGAAGCGATGGGCGGCGCACGGCTACGAGACCGACTCGGCCGCGCTCGGCGACACGGGGTCCTGGACCCAGCTCAACGAACGGGACCTCACCGACCTGGAACAGCCAGTACTTCCAAGGGGGTTCGGTTTCCGCACCGCCGACGAGGCCGGCCCCGAGGTCGCGGTCCAGGCCCACCTCGACGCCTGGGCCCCCTCGGCATACACGGCCAAGAGCTACGAGGGCGTCCGGCGGGCACCGGGATACCGGGGTGACCTGCACATCCTGGTGGAGGCACCGGACGGCACGATGGCCTCCTCGACCGTCATGTGGCTCGACGAGGCGAACAGGACGGCCGAGTTCGAGCCGGTCGGAACGCATCCGGCCCACCGGCGCCGGGGCTTGGCCAGGGCGATGCTCCTGCACGCGATGCACCGGGCGCGTACGGCAGGCGCCACGCAGGCGACGGTCGCGTGCCTGGGTGCGCCGGGGCATCCCCGGGCACGCGGGCTGTACTACGGCCTCGGGTTCCGGGAGCTGTCACGGGACGTGCCGCTCGTCAAGGGGGCGGGGGTGGGCTGAGGGCTGGTCGGTGCCCTGGTCGGTGCCGTGGTCGGCTCCGGTGGTGGAGGTGGGGTGCTCGATGATGTCCTTCAGCGCACCCAGGGTCAGTCGTTCGAGTTCTCCGACGTCGGCGATATGCCGTGCGTCAGCCATGGCCACGACGTCGGGGGTGGGCCAAACGCGCGACGACCGGCTCTCACGGCCAGAGCGGCGTATTCAACTCAAGAGACGAGAGGGTCTCGCCCGCTGACAGGGCCAGTGCGACTCCCGTGCCGACGCCGGGTGCGGCCGCGGTTCCTCCCACTGCGGCACCCGTCCCGGTCAGGGCGCTGACGTACATCCGCTCCAGATTGCGGATCACCTGTGCCGGTGTCGCCTCCGGGTTCCGCTGGCGGGCCCGGGCGATGTTCTTCTGCACCAGTGGGCTCTGGGCGGCGAGTGCCCTGTCCCTGAGGGCGAGGACTCGCTGCCCACGTGGGGCTGCCGCCGGTTCCGGCTCGTCGGGGGCACCAGTTGCCATGCTTTGGACTCCCTAGGTCGCTACGTCCCAAGTGAGTGTCGCACTCGACGAGTTGAGTGGACCATGCACCAGATGGATCAGGCCGCCAACCACAAGAAGAAGGGCCGTCGGCGCGGTCGGGACTGCCGTCCTGGTGACCCTCGGGCAGGGCGCAGGCACGGTTCCGGCCCGTCCCCGGAATGGCGTCCTTCCGGTGTCGACTCCCGCCCCGTACAGGGGAGTTGACGGGGTTCGCGCGAGCGTCCCGGGTGGGTGTTGACCTGGGCTTTCGGGTCGGTCGCTTCTACGATCGGTGGATCGGAGAGGGGGCCGGATGGACCGGACGGATCGGATGGACAGGAACCAGCGTGGGCGTGACATTCGGACAGTCGACGACGTACTCCGGCTCCTGGACGGGCTGTTCGCACCGGAGGCCGATCGTTGGACCTCCGGGGCGGCCTCCTGGTGGGACGGGTTCTATGCCGACCGTGACAAGCCAGTGCCGTTCTTCGTGGCGAAGCCGGACGAGAACCTGGTCGGGTATGTCGACCGGGGGCTGATAGGCGGGGGCGGCCGTGCGCTGGACCTGGGGTGTGGTCCGGGGCGCAATGCCCTTCAACTGGCCGCGCGGGGCTTCGAGGTGGACGGTGTGGATCTGTCGCCGACGGCTGTCGCGTGGGCGCCGGCCGATGTCGAGAGGCTCGACGCGGATCCGGTGCGCTGCCTGGACGCGGATGCGTCGAAGGCGATGGTTGCGGAGAACGACGCAGGCCGGATTCTCCTTGGGAGCAGCCGAGATCGGCCCAACTCCCGTGTGCACGCGAAATCACGCGAGACGGTTTAAACGTAGTCAATG
>NZ_JBLTJC010000606.1:0-4042 GCF_048158785.1 Streptomyces colwelliae
ACGGGGATGGGGGTGCCGGGGGCGCAGGAGGTGCCCGGCCGGTCACCTCGGCGCCGTTGACCTCCACGAGCGCCGGTACGCCGGCACCGTCGCCCACGCCCACACCCACGCCCCCGGCGAGCGCCAAGACGCCCAACACTCCTACCGCGCCCTCCGGTTACCGCATCGCCCACGACCCCGACGGTTTCTCCCTCGCCGTACCGGAGGACTTCGTGCGCGTACCGCAGGGCGAGCGCATCTTCTACATGTCGCCGGGGGAGACCTTCCGCCTCGGCATCAAGATGTCCGACCCCGAACAGGGCGGCCCGCTCGCGGTGATGAAGCGCTCGGCGGCCGAGGGGGCGGACACGAACCCCGGTTACCACGACGGCGAGGTCACCGACACCACGCACTACGGACACCCCGCCGCGCTCTGGGAGTTCACCTGGAACGGCTTCAGCACGGCGGAGGGACCCCGGCACACCTACGACATGTGCTGGGAGGAGAACGGCCGGATGTACGACGTGTGGGTGTCGGCGCCGGTCGGCGAGGTGCGGGAGGCGAAGGAGTACTTCGACGTCGCCCTCAGCACGTTCACACGGGCATGAACGCGACATGTAGGGCATCTCGCGTCACGGCTCTGTGACCGGAAAGGCCCAGAGGTGGCTGCGGTGGCGTCTGGCGCGATATGGATGGACGTATGAGCAGCAACGGGGGAGCCAGACGCGGGGCCGACGAGCCCACGAGTTTCGCTCTGCAACCGCCGAACCCGCAGATGGCCGCGCCCGCGCCGGCGCCGCACCCGAACAACCCGTACGCGGCTCCCGCCCCGCCGCCCGACCCCGGCACCGGACGTCTCATAGCCGGGCGGTACCGGCTGCTCGGCAAGCTCGGGCACGGCGGTATGGGCACGGTGTGGCGCGCCAAGGACGAGACGGTGGATCGCGAGGTCGCCGTGAAGGAGCCGCGCGTCCCGGACCATCTTCCCGAACGCGAACGGGTCAACGCCTTCGAGCGGATGCGCCGCGAGGCGCGCGCGGCGGCACGGCTCGACCACCCGGCTGTCGTGAACGTGCACGATGTGGCCGTCGTCGACGGTCAGCCGTGGATCGTGATGGAGCTGGTGACCGGCCGCTCGCTGGGCGACGCGTTGCAGGAGGGCACCCTCGACGCACGCGACGCGGCCCGTGTCGGCCTCCAGGTGCTCGGCGCCCTCGAAGCGGCACACGCGGCGGGCGTCCTGCACCGAGACGTGAAGCCGGACAACGTCCTGCTGGGCCGGCACGACCGGGTCGTCCTGACCGACTTCGGCATCGCGCAGATCGAGGGCGAGACGAACCTGACCGACACCGGCGGTTTCGTCGGTTCGCCCGAATACATCGCGCCGGAACGGGTGTTGGGCCAGCGTCCCGGCCCCGCCTCCGACCTGTGGTCCCTCGGCGTGGTCCTGTACGCGGCGACGGAGGGCGTCTCCCCGTTCCGCCGCAGCAACACCCCCGCCACCCTCCAGTCGGTCCTCAACTCCGCGCCCGCACCGCCGACTTCGTCCCCGGGCCCGCTCGCCGACCTCATCACCGGCCTCCTCGCCAAGGACGCGGCGAGCCGCCCGAACGCGGCGCAGGTGCGCGCCGTCCTCGAATCGGTGGCGAACCCGCCGGCTCCGGCGCCGACGCAGGAGGTGCGGTACGTCGAACGCCCCGCAGTCAGGAGCCGGTTGGGCCGCAAGACGTGGTTCGGGCTCGGTGCAGTGGTGGTCGCGGCCGCGGTGGCCGCGTACCTGGTGGTCGCCAATCCGTTCGCGGGGCCGTTGCCGGACGGCTGGAAGAAGCATCACGAGTCCGACGTGGCCGCGACGCTCGCCGCCCCGGCCGCATACAAGCGTGCCGTCCCCGACCGAACTTCGGACAAGAGCCACTGGGTCACGTACACCGACCCGAGCGGCAGCATCTGGATCTTCCTGAGCCTCGACAAGAAGTCCGAGGACGCCAACGGCTACATCAAGGACTCGGCGGCGGCCGAAATGTACTCGGACAACGGCGACTTCAAGACCAGCGGCAGTGTCGACCTCGACATGGCGAAGGCCACGAGGACCGTCCCGAAGCCGACCGGCACGTACCAGGGCAAGCCGTCCGCCGAGAACACGATCACGTACGAGTCCGACGACACCCAGAATCCCCTCCCCCGCGAGCTGAGGATCCTCTACTACAAGACCTCCGCCGGGGACATGTACAGGCTCACCATCAGCTACCCGGGCAAGGGCGACTTCACGGCCCGCGGCCGCGAGGTGGCGAAGGCGGCGATCGCGAACCTGGACGTCGACACGCCGTGAGCGACGGTACGGACGCCGACCTCGCGGTCCTGAGCGTGCGCGCGCTCGGCGACCGCGGTCTGCCGGCCGACATGATCGGCGTGTACGCCGCCCGACGCCGCTACTCCGCCGTCGAACTGGAGCAGTTGGGCCTCCGGGACGACGGGACGGACTTCGACCTCTTCGGGCTGCGGGACCGGCTGGAGAGCGTCGTGTGGGTGAGCGACGAGGAGTTCGCGGCACACGGACTCGACGCGGCGGAGACCGCGGAACTACGGCGCTGGGCCCTGGAGTGGGAGTCGGACCTGGGCCTGCGGCTCGCGGAGGAGTACGACGACGATCCGGACCCGGATTCCGACCCCGAGAGCGACTAGCCCCGCAGCCGCGTCGCCGCCGACGTCAGCCGCCGCAACGTCCTCGAACGGGCCGCGGGCGGTGGGGAGTTGGTGATTCCGGCGCGCCAAGCAGGGCGCGCGTCGACAAGGCCGTATCCGGCACGGTACTGATGGGGCATGAGCGAAGTCGGCGAACAGGTGCGCGACGGACGTCTGGTCGGCGGTCGCTACCGGCTGCTCGAACGGATCGGCTCCGGCGGCATGGGCACCGTATGGCGGGCCTTCGACGAACTCGTGGACCGCGAAGTCGCCGTGAAACAGCCGCGGTTGCCCGGTGACCCGGAGGACGAGGAGTTCCAGCGCGCCGCCCACCGGCTCTATCGCGAGGCCCGCGCCGCCGCCCGGGTCGACCACCCCTCCGCCGTCGCCATCCACGATGTCGTCATCGAGGATGAACTCCCGTGGATCGTCATGGAGTTGGTGCGCGGCGAGTCCCTGCACGAACTGCTCGGGCGCGGCCCCGTCGCCCCCGCCGACGCCGCCCGCATCGGCCTCGCGGTCCTGGGCGCCCTGTGCGCCGCGCACGCCGTGGGGATCGTGCACCGGGACGTGAAACCCGCCAACGTCCTGCTCGGCCCGCACGACCGCGTCGTCCTCACCGACTTCGGCATCGCACACATCCAGGGCGAGGAATCCCTCACCGCCAGTGGGGAGTTCGTGGGCTCGCTCGAATTCATCGCCCCCGAGCGCATGTCGGGCACGGGCGCGGGACCGGCCTCCGACCTCTGGTCCCTGGGAGTGCTCCTCTACACGGCCGTCGAAGGGGCGTCCCCTTTTCGTCGTACGACCGTGGAGTCCACCCTCGGTGCGATCCTCGCGGGCGAACCACCCGAGCCGACCAGGGCGGGACCCCTCGGGCCGCTGATCCTGCGGCTGTTGGAGCGGGAGCCGGAGGCGCGGCCGGGAGCGGAGGAGGCCGGCGCGGTACTGGACGCGGTGGCCGAGGGGAAGGACGTACCGGAGCCGACGGCCATCACGGTTCCGCGCGACGCGGTGCCCGAGCACGCGCCGGAGGCCGCAGCGGTCGTAGCGGAGCCAGAGCCACAACCAGAGCTAGAGCCAGAGTCGGAGCCCGAACCCATACCCATACCCGTACCTATACCCGACCGGGCGGCCAGCCGGGGCAGGTTCTGCGCGCCGCCAGTGGCGAGGACACCTCGTCCACGACGGAACCTACGAGCCTCTCCTGCCCTCGGTCGCAGGAGCCGACCTGATCATCCGTCCCGACCTGTTCGCGAGCCGGACCGCGTCGAGATCCGGTTCCTGAGAGCGGCCCACTCCACCGAGCGCTCCACGGACGGTTCCGCCGAGCCTTCCACGAACGGTTCCGCCCAGCCTTCCACGAACGGTTCCGCCCAGC
>NZ_JBLTJC010000607.1:0-4038 GCF_048158785.1 Streptomyces colwelliae
GTTCCGGGGGTTCCGGGGGTTCCGAGGGTTCCGGTTGTGCCTGGGCAGGTTCCCGGTGGTCATCCCAGTGGTCATCCCGGTGACGACGGGCGGCACGATGCCGTTCCGGTCGATCAGTCCGAGGATCACACTCCGCCTCAGCCGCATCCCGCCAGCGCGCCAACTGGGCGTCGGCGTCGGGCTGTTGCTCAGCCGCAGCCTCAAGCGCAGGCGCAGGCCGTGGAGTCGGTGCCCGTGCAGGCGGGGGCCCCGGTTCAGGCCGGTGTCGAGGTGCAGGGACAGGGGCAACCCGGTGCGGTGGTTCCGGCGCAGGGTACGGCCGGGCAGGGGCAGCAGGCGATTCCGGCGCGGGTCGGCGCGGGGCAGCAACAGGGCGTAGGACAGCAGGGAGTTGGGCAGCAGGGCGCCGGTCAGGTGGTCGGGGGACAGTCAGTCGCCGGGCAGGCCGGTGGGGCCATGCAGCTCGCTCCCGCGCAGAATCTTCCCGCTCCGGGGCAGATCCCGGCGGGGCAGCCGTTGCCGGCCGAGGCGGTTCCCGGGCAGGGCATCCCGGCGCAGGGCATGCCCGGACAGCCCATCCCTGGTCAGGCGGCTCTGCCGCAGGGCAACCCCGGGCAGCCGGTCTCGCCGCAGGGAATCCAGGGGCAGGGAGTGCAGGGGCAGGGGCAGGCACTGCCGGGTCAGCCGGTCTCTCCGCAGGGGATTCCGGGGCAGGGCATCCCCGGTCAGGCCGCACCCGCGCAGGGGCAACCCGTCTCCCCGCACGGCATCCCCGGTCAAGTCGCCCCGGTTCAGGGGCAGTCCGGCGGTCCGGTTCCGCCGCAGGCGCTGCCCGCCGCGCAGCCGAACCCGGCCGCGGGCGCGCCCGGTGTCGCTCCGGGGCCCGTACCGGCGAACGGCGCCGGCACCGCCGTAGCGCCGAACGCGGGGCCGAACCCGCAGCCGAATTCCGACCCGAACTCGAACCCGAATACGCCTGCGCCCGGTACCCCGGTCGCCGCGCAGGCGCGGGCCGCTCAGCCGCTGCCCGCCGAGGCCGCCGCTCCCATCGACCCCAACTCCACTCAGGGGCGGGCGATCAGTGTGCGGACGTTGGGGCAGGGGGTGCCGTTCACGCGGCAGGCCGCTCAGGTGCAGGTGCCGACCGCTACTCCTCCGCCGCATCAGCCGACCGCTGGTGGGCGGCGACGGAAGTTGGGGACGCGGCCCGAGCCCGCCGACGGGGCGGCGGAGCAGGGCGGGCGGGCGCATCCGCAGGGTGAGCAGGCTCAGCCCTCCATGGCCGGGCAGTCGCGGCTCGCGCAGATGACCGAGGGGGCCGGGCGGTCGTACGCCATAGGGGCACCGGACGAGAACGCGGCCGAGGGGCCCGAGCCGCTGGACGGGCCGGGCGGGGCTGTCGAGATCGCGGACACCCCGAGGCCGCAGCCGCTCGACGACGAACTGCCCCCGGAGCCGCTCGACAACCCGCGCCGGCTGCTCGTGTGGCCCGCGCCGGACGTGACGACGACGCAGGCGCTGAGCGACCGCGGGTACCGGCCCGTCATCGTGCACTCGCGCGAGGAGGTCGACGCGCAGATCGCCGCGTTCCCGGCGGCGCTGTTCGTGGACCCGTTGACCGGGCCGATCACGCGTACGGCACTTCAGTCGTTGCGGCAGGCGGCCGTCGCCGCCGAGGTGCCGGTGCTGGTGACGGCCGGGCTCGGGCAGGCCACGCGTGAGGCGGCCTACGGTGCCGATCCCGCCGTCCTGTTGAAGGCGCTCGCGCCTCGGGACAGTGAGCAGCATCCGCCGCGGGTGCTGCTGATCGAGGAGCACGCGGAGATCGCGCTGGCGCTGACGGCGACGCTGGAGCGGCGCGGGATGCAGGTGGCGCGGGCCGCGAGCGATGCCGACGCGGTGACGCTGGCGGGGCAGTTGAGGCCGAACCTGGTCGTGATGGACCTGCTCCAGGTGCACAAGCGGCGGGCCGGGATCGTCGACTGGCTGCGGGCGAACGGGCAGCTCAACCGCACCCCGCTCGTCGTGTACACGGCCGCCGTGGACCAGGCCGACCTGCCGCGGCTGGCATCGGGTGAGACCGTGCTCTTCCTCGCCGAACGGTCGACGAGTACCGAGGTCCAGTCGCGGATCGTCGACCTGTTGGCCCGGATCGGTACCAACTAACCCTCAACCATCAGGCGGGGGCGGCTACTTGACAGTCGTCCCCAACTGGCGGTCCGGCGCGGCTACTTGGCGTTCGCCCCCAACTGGCAGTTCGGTGCGGCTACTTGGCGATCAGTCGCCGTGCCGCCTCCTTGATCGACTCGCGGAGCCGGTCCCGGTCCGGGTCGTCGACACCGACCAGGACGCGGCGCATCTGCGGTACGACGACACCCCAGTTGGCCATCGCGACCAGCAGGAAGAGGAGGTCGCGGGCCGGGATCGCGTCGCTCACGACACCCCGGTCCTGGCCGTCCTGGAGGGCGGCGACCTTGAACGCGTAGTGCTGCTGGCGCTCGGTCTCGTCGGGCAGTTCGGCGGTGCCGTACTCCAGGCCCTCCCAGAAGAGGAGGCGGAGCAGTTCGGGGTGGGCCTCGTGGTAGTCCATGAGGCGGTCGATCCAGCCCTCGATGTCGTCGGGGTCTACGGGAAGCTGGACGGCGAGGTCGAGCATGGACCTGCCGAGGACCTGCGTGAACAGCTCCGCCTTGTTGCCGAAGTAGGCGTAGATCAGCTGCTTGTTGGCCTTGGCCTCGGTGGCGATGCGGTCGATACGGGCGCCCGCGATGCCGTGCCGGGCGAACTCGGCGACCGCCGCCTCGAAGATCCGGGCCTTGGTGGCCTCGGGGTCCCTGACTCCCATGGGGTCAGGGTACTCGGCGGGCGACGGTAACCAACTATTTGGTTGACAGGGAATTCCGGGGCGCCGCATGCTGTTCCAGCTTCCAACCAACCAGTTAGTTGCTAGAGCTGGCTCGAAGGAGTCCTACCGCTCATGTCCTCCGCAACCACAGCTCAGCCGGTGCAGGTCCCGACGGGAACGCCGGTCCCCACAGCCGCCGGCCGCCTCTTCCTCGTCCTCATCGCCGTCTGCACCGCCGTGACGGCCGCCAACATCTATCTCGCGGGCCCGCTGCTCCCCCTCATCGCCCACGACTTCGGCTCGACGGCGTCCGCCGTGGCCTGGATCGCGTCGGTCGCGCAGTTCGGCTACGCCACCGGCCTCCTCTTCTTCGCCCCGCTCGGCGACCGCGTGAACCGGCGCCCCCTGGTCGCCGCGCTCTCCGTGGCCACCACGGCGGCCCTGCTCGCCGGTGCCGCTGCCACCGGGACCGCCGCCCTCGCCGTCGCCGTCTTCGTCGCGGCCGCCGCGACCGTCGTCCCGCAACTCCTCGTCCCGCTGGTCGCCGAACGCGCCCCCGCCCATCACCGCGCCCGCCATGTCGCGGCCGTCATAGCGGGCCTGTTCACCGGCATCGTGGCCGCCCGCGTCGTCGGCAGCCTGGTCGGCCAGGCCTACGGCTGGCGGGTCGTGTTCATCGGCTCGGCCGCCCTGACCCTCGTCCTCGGCCTCGCCACCGCGTACGTCCTCCCGTCCGAGAAGCGCCGCGGCTCCGGCCCGCTGTTCGGCGGCCTCGCGGCCCTGCCCGGCCTGGTCCGCACCTCGCCCGACCTGTGGCGCGCGTGCCTGCGCCAGGCGGGGATGTTCGGCGCGTGGAGCGCCCTGTGGACCACGCTCGCCCTGCTGCTGACGGGTACGACCGGCGGTTCCTACGGCTTCTCGACCGCGACCGCCGGGCTGTTCGGGCTCTTCGGGCTGGCGGCCAGCGCGGTGGCTCCGCTCGCGGGCGGGTTCGTCGACCGGTTCGGCGCGGGCAGGGTCGTACGGTCCGCGTATGTGCTCGCGGCCGTGTCCGTGCCGCTGTTCTGGCTCCAGCGCCCCTGGACGAGTCCATAGGTGCGGAAGACATGCAGGCCGCCCAGGACGCTGTCGACGACGACCTCATGCCGGTCCTCCGCCGTCCAGCCGAAGGTGATCTTCTGCACCGGCACGGG
>NZ_JBLTJC010000608.1:0-4027 GCF_048158785.1 Streptomyces colwelliae
GGGTGGCTGCTCCGGTTCCTGCCCAGGGTCCTGGCCCCTCAGGGTGGGTGCCAGGGCCTGGTCAACCGCGTTCATCCTGGGCCTTTCTCGCCGATGTCGAATGGCTGTTCCGCGGGGGAACGATGTGACGCTACGAACGTTCGACGGATGAAAGGCAATTCACCGGCGACACACAGGGGTCTCCCACATGTCGCCCGGATGAACAATTTGAATGGACGCTAACGTCCGGACAGAGCACGGGCGCGCCGCGCGATGCGCCGAACCGTCTGATTCCGTGGAATGAAGGACAGTTGTGCCGGTACGGCACCGGGCAGCGCCAATGCGGTCAGGCGACGGCGTTTGAAGTAGCGCCAGGTGTGCGGATTGAGGTGGGCCGAGAGGTAGCGCTCGGCGTCCTCGCGCAGCCGTGGGTAGATCCTGGGCTGCATCGCGAAGCCAACTGCCTTGAGCAGTCCGGACAGTTCCTCCACCCGCTCCGGCGACGGCATCCGCCAGTCCGTCACCGCCGCCTTGTCGCCGAGGTCGGGCAGCACGTCGTCCGCGATGGTCAGCGGCACCCGGTTGCTGTTCTGGTAGGGCGCGAGCCGGGCCAGCAGGGTGTCCGTGCCGACCCGCGCGACCGGGATGTCGTACAGGCCGGCCGCGGTGAACAGCGCGGTGGAGAAGCAGCCGACGACCAGGGCGGGTCGCATCCGCTGGAAGGCGACCTCGGCGAGCACCGGGCGGTCCAGGAGGGTGAGTCGGGCCCCCAGCTTGCTCGCCTCGTCCTCGAGGAGACGCGACCAGCGGGAGGGCGCCACGGGGTGCGGCTTGAACACCAGCTCGCGATGGCCCAGCGCCACCGCGCCGCGCACCATGCGCAGATGCAGCTCCTCCTCCTGCTGGTCGGTGAGGATGCCGAGCGCGGCGAGGTACTGGCCCAGCAGCAGGGCCGGTCGGCCCGTCACGGCGGGCAACTCCTCCTCGGACTCGGCGAGTTCGCCAAGTACCTTGAGGAAGGCCTCCGTCGGCACCAGCTCCGGCGGGACACCGAACTCGGTGAGCAGCAGCGGGGTGAGGCCCGGGACGAGATCGAGGTGCAGCAGCCGCTCGATGCGGGTGCCGACCAGCGGGTCGATCTTGTCGCGCGTGGGGCCGTAACTTATGAGGCCGTCCGCGTAGACGTCGACCGGGGCGCCGGTGAACAGCTGGCACAGCGCGAGCGACGGATTGACCTGGACGGACTCCACGGCGAGCCGGATCTCGTCGTCGCCCAGCCGCCACAGCAGCCGTACGTACCGCTCCCACATCGGGACGTCGTCGCCCCGCGGGCTCCAACCGCTCGGGTGGAAGGGGGAGATGGTCTCGTTCCACGACAGCACGTCGTCGAAGCGGTCCCGCAGCCGGTCGAAGCCCGGCATGGTGTCCACCGACGGGGTGGTCTCCGGGTTCGCCGCGTTGTTGGTGATCAGCAGCAGCCTGCGGTCGGCCTCGCCGAGGAGCCCGGCGTCCAGGGCGGCGGCCAGCGTCGCGGCGCCGTACAGGGTGGACGCGCACAGGATCTGGGTGGTGCGGGGCATCAGGCGGCCACCGTCCGCGCCGAGGTGGGACGGCGGCGCAGGCGCCGCAGCCGGCTCGCCCGCTGGGGGTCCATCGAGTCCATTACCTCCGCCAGAACATCCTGGGGCATGCGCTTCAGCGCCGCGGAACTCAATGAACGCAGTTTTCGAGCCACGGCGGGTTCGAACCTCTCGATCGATCCGAGATGATGAGCCATGATCGCGCAATACGTGCGCACCGCTTTTGGCAGCAGTTTATCGGCGTCGCGGTCAGCCGCCGTTTCCTCGATTACCTGGTCGAACGCACGAATGAAATCGAGCTGCCGGACGTCCCCGATCTGGGTCAGCGACGAGGCGACCCCGCGCCGGTAGAACACCCCGAGCAGCCCCACCGTGGCGAAGGACTCCGCCTCCCGGTGCAGCTTCCAGATCCACGGCCGGTCCTCGGCGGTGCGCAGCCCGTCGGTGAAGTGCAGCAGGCCCCGGTCGACGAGTCTGCGGTGGTAGATGCCCGCCCAGGCGTACGCGTAGTCCACGGACGTGGAGCGGTCGGCGGGCAGGATCGCGTCCCGCGGGTCCATCACCACACCGCGCCGGCCCTGCGGCACCCGGGCGATCGAGCGGACCTTCGCCGTGCACACCACGTGGTCGGTGCGGACGAAGTCGCAGCCGAGTTGCTCGATGGCGGCCAGCAGCCGCGGGAAGTAGTCCGGGGCGAGCCAGTCGTCGCCGTCCAGAAACGTCAGATACTCGCCACGTGCCTTGTCGATGCCGGTGTTGCGGGCGGTCGCCAGCCCTCCGTTCTTCTCGTGTCTGACATGCACGACGCCTGGCAACTCCCGCTCCGCGCGCGCGAGAATGTCAGGTGTCTCGTCGGTCGAACAGTCGTCGACGAAGATGAATTCGAAGTCGTCCCGTGTGTTCCCACGCAGGCTCTTCAGGGTGTCGGGCGCGTATTGCTGCACGTTGTAGAACGGCACGATGACGGAGAGCTTGACCACCCGCATGACGTTAGAGGGCCCTCCGTCATCGGTCTTTACCATTGGTTTGATGTCGGGTGAACGCCACGTGGCGAACCTGTGAACCAGGAATTTTTACCGCCCCGCCACGCCCTGATTCGCCATTCAGCGGTGTGCTGTTAACCGTTTGTTGCCTTCGGGTTGGGCCGATCAACGGAATGGCTTCCTAGCGTCTTCGGTGTGCCAGCAAGTGCAACGCAGACCCTGCGAGTCGCCGTTCTCGCGGATTCCGACACCCGGTGGAAATGGGGTTCGCTCACCGCGAACCGCATCGCTCCGCCGAATTCGGACATCTCTTTGGACGGGTACCTCCTGCGGGGTCGTGCCACCCCAACAGCCCGCCAGCTGAAGGAAGTCGGCGTCACCGCGGACTCCCTCCGCGAGGTGACCGCCGTCGAGTTCCTGCGCGCCATGGAGAGAGGCCCCGAGGACCAGTACGACCTCCTCGTCCTCTCCCTCGTCGGCGGCGGGGTCCAGGCGATGCTGCACGGCCTGGCCCGCGCCTGGGACGGGCGCACCAAGCGCCCTGTGGTCGTCACCGGCTATGTCGGCGTCGTCTACGAGAAGCTCACCGACGGCCTGCTCCTGCGGCACGGCGCGGACCTCGTCCTCGCCAACTCCCGCCAGGACGCGGACCGTTTCACGGCGGTCTACGACGGGGTCGGCGCCGACTCCTCGGCGGTCACCGAGGTCGCCCTGCCGTTCCTCGGCGGGGACGCCTACACCGGCGAGCACGACCCGTACACGGTCGTCTTCGCGGTGCAGCCCTCGGTGCCGGACAACCGCCGGGACCGCGACCACCTGCTGAACAGGGCGATCCAGCACGCCCGTTTCCACCCGAACCGCGAGGTGCTGCTCAAGCTGCGCTCCAAGCCCGGCGAACACACCACGCACATCGAGGAGTTGCCCTACCAGAAGCTGGTCCAGGGCAAGGATCTCCCCGCCAACTTCAGCCTGGTGTACGGGCACATGGGCGAGGTGCTCGACCGCACCGACCTCCTGGTGACCATCAGCTCGACGGCCGCCCTGGAGTCCCTGCACCGCCGTATCCCCACCGTCGTGCTGACCGACCTCGGCATCCGCGAGGGGCTCGGCAACCACCACTTCGTGGGCTCCGGGTGCCTCGCCTCCTGGGACCAGCTCGACGCCGGGTACAAGCCGGTGCCGGACGCGGAGTGGGTGGCCCGGCAGGGGGTCGCCGCCGAGGGGTCGTACGAGACGGCCTTCGACGCGGCCCGGGAGCGGATCGCCAAGCTCCTGGCCGGCGACGGGATGCCGGCGCCCTGCTGCTGGGTACACCGCGAAGGTCGCGGTCAGCGCGGCGATCGACGGCCCGGTGATCTGCTCCGGGGCGGCGCGAGCGGATTCACGCGAACGGGCTGCTTTCACCACTGCAAAGGGTGGTGGAAGCAGCCCGCGTCACGCTTCCCGGCGGGGCGGCCGACTTCCGGTGCGCGCGCGGCTTCCGTG
>NZ_JBLTJC010000609.1:0-4011 GCF_048158785.1 Streptomyces colwelliae
CCACCCCCCTGTGCCCCTACATCGCCACCGCCGTCGAACTCCACGACCCCGAGCACCCCGCGTCCCAGTACGCACGCGACTACAAGAAGGCCGTCGCCGTACGGCTCGCCGACACCGCCCGCGCGGCCGGCGCCGCCGACCCTGAACAGCTCGGCGAGCAGCTCGCGTTGCTCATCGACGGCGCCGCGGCCCGCACCCGGGTCCTCAACGCCGACGCCTTCCCCACCGCCGCCGCCATCGCCGCCGTCCTCATCGACAACGCCACCCCCGCCACAGCCGGCGACGACCGGCGACGGGAGGAAGTGTCGAGTTGACGAGGCACTCTGCGGCCGGGCTGGACGCGCCACCGGTCGCGCGGCTGCATCCGCCGGTACGCGACACCAGCCGCCCGGCACCGGCCCCCGACCTGCCGGCTTTTACGGAACTGGCCGCCCGCCCACTGAAGGCCGAGGCGGAAGCCGCCGGGAAGATCGAGACCCCGAGGACCCGTCGGCGTGGTCGACCTGGCAGCTGCCGGCCCCGCACGCTGCCGTAGCGCCGAACAGCCTCAGCGCTCTGCCGGACAGCTCAACGGCACGGGAGCCCTGTCCGCCGCGGACCTCGCCCTAACCGTGCCACCGTCACTCGACCAGTGGCCACGGACGGTTGTCGTACAGACTTTCAGCAGCTCCGGGCCGCCTTGGGAAACACGTCAGATCCACAGGAGTGCAGATCGCTTCGCAGGGCACACGAAGCGTCGGAGATTGATGACAGTGGTTCCCGTTTCGCACTCAAGGCCCCGTGGTCCGCCCTGCGGCAACCGGTGGCAAGCGGTGGCAAGCGGTGGCAAGCGGTGGCAAGCGGTGGCAAGCGAGGCCGCTGGTATCGCTGGTAGGCGCGTACAAACCACGCGACGTCATTGAATTCGATGACGCCTGCACGACTTCGCAGTTCAACTGCGGGAGCAGCAAGGAATATCGAAAGGAACCGCGGGCACCGAGCTGATCGGATACACGGTCGAAGCCACCGACGGTGGCATCGGCAAGGTCGACAAGCACTCGGACGACGTCGCCCCCGCATACCTCGTCGTCGACACCGGCGTGTGGATCTTCGGCCAGCACGTCCTGCTGCCCGCCGGAACCGTGAAGTCGGTCGACCAGGCCGAGCGCAAGATCTACGTCGGCCTCACGAAGGACCAGATCAGGGAGTCCCCGAGTTCGACAAGGACAAGCACGTCGGCGACGCCGGCTACCACGAGCAGGTCGCCCGCTACTACCAGACCCAGCGATGCGTCTGACGCCGGCACCAGCCCGAAGGGGGGCCGGCTGTCGGCAGCCGGCGGACCCGCTCCTAAATCACCTGGTGTGCATTCCTCGAACCCGGGTAGGCCGATTGTTGTCGGTGGACAAGAAATCGGCGGCACGAAGTCTGGATCACGCGGGAGGGGCCTGACATGACGGTGACGAAGACGGCAGAGGCACGGACCGGGGTGCTGCCGGAGATCGCGGACCCCTCGCGGGTCGCCCCCAAGGACGCCCGCCAGCTGACCAGGCTCTTCTTCGACCAGCTCGCCGTCCTCGAAGAGGGCACGCACGAGTACCAGTACGCGCGCGACACCCTCATCGAAATGAACATCACGCTCGTCCGGTACGCGGCTTCGCGGTTCCGCAGCCGCGGCCAGGACGAGATGGAGGACATCGTCCAGGTCGGCACGATCGGGTTGATCAAGGCCATCGACCGGTTCGAACTCGCCCGCGAAGTCGAGTTCACCTCCTTCGCCGTCCCCTACATCATCGGCGAGATCAAGCGCTTCTTCCGCGACACCTCCTGGGCCGTGCACGTCCCCCGCCGTCTTCAGGAAGCCCGCATCCAGCTCGCCAAAGCCACCGAAGAGCTCCGCAGCCGGCTCGGCCGTCTGCCCACCGTCAAGGAACTCTCCCAGCTGATGTGCCTCAGCGAGGAAGAGGTCAACGAAGCACGCCTCGCCTCCAACGGCTACAACTCCGCCTCCCTCGACGCCGCCATCAGCTCCGGCGACGACGGTGAAGCCGCGCTGGCCGACTTCATCGGCCTCGACGACAACGCCTTCGAACTCGTCGAGGACTTCAACGCCCTGGCCCCCCTGATCGCCGAACTCGACGACCGCGAACGGCACATCATCCACATGCGGTTCGTCGACGAACTCACCCAGGCCCAGATCGGCGAACACCTCGGCGTCTCCCAGATGCACGTCTCCCGCCTCATCTCCCGCACCCTCGCCAAACTCCGCGCAGGCATGCTCACCACCGACTGACCACAGGTGTCCGAGGAGAACGCGCCTACAGAGGAAGAGGATTGGGGCGTTACGCGGGCCGCGTAGGTGCCCTTGGCCGCGAGTTGCCGCTCGGACAGGGCGAGGGCGGGCCACGGCCTGGGGGGACGTCCACCCCGCGGGCCGTGGTCGTGTGTCAGACCGTCACGGCCACAGCGGCCGGGGTCCGTCGGTGAAGGCCGACGCCATCTGCCAGGCGTCGAACCGCTCCAGGGTCACGTCGCCGTCGGCACCGATACCGACGCGCATCGCCTCGTCCGGGCGAGTGGGGTAGATGCGGGCGGCGAGAGGGCGGCCGTTGGCGAAGATCTCCAGCGCGGAGTGGTCGACGAGGACGCGCAGATCCACCCGGCCGTCCTCGCCCAACGGGAGCTCGCCGTACCGGGGTTCGATGTCGACCGTCGGATCGAGACTGCTCGTCTCGCGGCGCAGCAGGAGAGTGCCGCCTCCGTCGTGCGTCCGGCTCACCTCCACGACCGTGCGCTCCGCGCCGTCCGGTGTCTCGCGGACCACGAGCCGGGCGGTCGATCCGGGAGCGAGACGCAGGGTGGTCTCGATGTCCAGCTGGTCCCCGCGTACGGCGCCGAGTCGGGTGTACGGCTCGGTCAGCGCGCCCGGCGCCACCTTCTCGCGCTCCCTCCGCAACGCGGTCAGCTCCGGCACCGGCGCTTGGTCCAGACGGCCTTCCGCACCCGGCGTGACGACCCTCGGCAGGGACATCACTCCGCTCCAGCCGGCCTGCGCGGCCGCCTCGTCGGTGCGGCCCTCCTGGAGCCAGCCGAACATGATGCGGCGGCCGTGCTCGTCACGGGCGGACTGGGGGGCGTAGAAGTAGCGGCCGCCGTAGTCGAGTCGGTGGAGGGCGGTCGGGGTGAACGTGTCGCCCTTGTAGTGGCCGGTCCAGTACAGGGGGTGGTGGGTGGTGCCCTCGTCCCAGGCGGAGAAGACCAGTACGTCGGTGCTGTCGGCCTCCTCGTCCTCGCCGAGCCGGAACAGGTCGACGCACTCCCACATCGTGCCGGTCCAGTCGAGCTCGCCCTGGTTCCGCGAGGCGTCGCCGGTCAGCAGGGGGCCGACGTAGCGCCAGCTGCGCAGGTCGTCGGATTCGTACAGGAAGGCTGTTCCGCCGATGCCGCGGATTCCCGAGCCCACCAGCTGGCGCCATACCTGGCCCTCCCGCCAGACGCAGTGGTCGCGGAAGGCCGTGATGTCGGTGCCCTCGGGCGGGGCGGTGATGACCGGGTTGGCCGGGTCCTTGGTCCAGTACCGCAGGTCGGCCGATCCCCTTGCCACACAGGGGAGTTCGCGGTCTCCGTGTCTGCCCGAGTAGACGAGCGTGGGCACTCCCCCGTCGTAGACCAGGACGCCGGACCAGCAGCCGTCGCGGTCGGGGCCGTCGGTGCCGGGGACGAGGGCGACCGGTTCGTCGGTCCAGTGGACAAGGTCGGTGCTGGTGGCGTGGCCCCAGTGGATGCGGTGGTGGGCGGCGGCGAGCGGGTTGTACTGGTAGAAGAGGTGGTAGACGCCGTTCCGGTGGGTCAGGCCGTTGGGGTCGTTGAGCCAGCCGCCGGGCGAGGCGAAGTGGAAGCGCGGGCGTGGCCGGTCCCACGCTCTTCCTCCGCAGCCGCGGCTACATCGGCGTCAGCATGCTCGACGCCCCCAAGCCGCGCCGTCGGCACCACATCATGTCGGTGCGGAAGGCGCCGCAGGGCGTGCGAACT
>NZ_JBLTJC010000610.1:0-4000 GCF_048158785.1 Streptomyces colwelliae
GACGGCGCTTCCACAAGCCACCGCCGGATCACTAGTCCCGACTTTCGTCCCTGCTCGACCCGTCGGTCTCACAGTCAAGCTCCCTTGTGCACTTACACTCAACACCTGATTGCCAACCAGGCTGAGGCTGGGCGAGCCAGCGGTGGATGGCCTGCTCGTTGGCGGTGACGGTCTGTTGGGTGGCCCATTGGGCGGTTTCGCGGTCGGGGTAGGTGGCGGTGCGGGTGCGCATTCGTTGCTCGCTCTCAGTCTTCGTCGAAGGCCCAGAAAACTCCCACTTCGGAGTCCGAAACGACAACAAGGCCGCAGTCGGTAGTGAAGTTGGAAAGGCAGTTCCATTCAGCATCGGGATTCAGTAGATCCACATCAGGGTTCACCCGGGCGGCGGCCAGATTGGTGTAGTAGGCAATTTCCGGGGTGAACCTTGAAATAATCGTGTCGGCGCACTCAAAAAGTCGCTCTTTACGGTTCTCAAAATCCGGGATGTTTGAAGCTTGGTAGTATTGTCCTTGGAGGGCAACCAGTAGTTGGGATGCGGATCTATTTCCCACTCGGTAAAGAAGGGAATCGAATTCATTGAGACTTAGGTCGGCGAATGGTGTCTCTTGATGCTTCTCGCTGCCGGACCCTGGCGGGGGGAAATTCAGAGACGCCCAGTTTCGTGGGTCTTTGACTTTCAGTTTCATGACGGCTTGGACGTCGTAGCGCCAGTCGTCATGGTTCCGGGGACCCACCGCCGCGAAGGTCCACGCCCCGCCGAAAAGTTCCAGCAGAGCCGATTTCCACGAAGCGGAATCGATCATCTCTTGCCCTTCATGGCTTGTTGTTCCTCATGACTGCACCGTGTCGCTCGGCATTGACGTGAGGACGACGTAGGGCGGATGGCCGCCGGGGCGGGGTTTCAAGGTCACATTGACGATATGCGAGTCGTGGGCAGTGGAGTCACCTCGCGTCCAAGTCCGGCCCACGGTGTCGTTGAAAGTGAGTCCCACGGTTCGCTTGGAACGGTCCGGATTCGGGTTGCTCGCCAGCCAGTTAGCGATCTTCTGCTGGTTGCCCGGGTCGTCGAGGACACCCTGTGTGTACCGCTGGGCCGACGTCAGGTCGGTAAATGTCGATGCGGCGATCGGCGCGACCGTACCGTCCGGACGTATCTTCGCCTGGTCGCGAAGCCTCTGCTCCAGTTGTGCGTCCGTCTTTCCCACATGCTTGTCGATGACGTGTGAACCTGCCAGTCCTTCCTGATTGGCGAGGTCGACGGGGAAGCGGTGCTTGGACTCGTCATCTCCCGGAACCGTGTAGAGCGGATCTCCTTTGAAGTCCGTCAATGCCCGCGCGCCGAACGCCTCGGCCCTGGCCGTTTCAGCATTGAAGGTCGGTGCGCTTGTGTATGCCTCGTCCAGTGCCGGAAGCAGCGCATTGATTTCGCCGACCTGCCGATGGATACGGTTGTTGTAGGCCGACACGGCGTCGTTCAGGGCGCCCTCGTCGATGTTCAGCACGATCCCGACGGAGACGTCCGCGACCAAGCCCTTTCCTGTTTCCCACAGCCCTTTCAGTAGGCTTTTCGCGTCCGTGACGTCGATATCTCTGGGGTCAAGTTGCTTGATACTGTCGACAACGGCTTGGCGGTAGATCCGGTGCAGATCGTCCCGGACGTCCTCGGCGGCCTTCGCGACGTTGTAGATCGCGTCGACCATGGCATCGCACGTGTCGAAGAGAACGGCGAAGACGGGATGGCTGCTTCCCCTCTTCTTCGCGTCGTCGTTGGACCAGTCGTAACCTTCGCGATTCTTGCCCCAGGCGGAAGTCCCCCACAGCGTGCTGCAGAACGTCCGCATCGCGTTGTACCAGTCCTGATCGGTCTGGTCGGTGATGCTGCCGACGAGGCCCGTCAGTGTTCCGTCCACCATGCCGAGCGTGGTCTGCGGCATGCGCCATGCCTGGGAGATCGAGTTCAGGCGCAGGTGATTGGGCAACGGGAGGATCGTTGCCGCTTTGCCCCAACGGCACTCGTGCTCCAGCAGGGGACGCATGACAGCCAGAACCACGGCTTCCAGGCCTTCGAGGGCCTCCTGCATCAAGTCCTGGCCTGGGTCGATGTCCCCCCACTTGAAATCGGTGACCGGGCCGTATGTGGGGGCTTTGTCGATGACATGCGGGGCGGGCCGGTGTGTCGGCTGTCCTGTCGGCGAAGGGTTGGTGGCCGCGTCGGCCGCCGCGTAGTTGTTGGCAGTGGACGTGAAGCCGACGGCGGCTCCTCCCACGCTCACCACGGATTTCGCCCAGACATCGAGGAAGCGCTCGGCGACTTTCAGGTAGGCGGTCGTGAAGTCCTTCATCGCCGTACCCCTTCCGCCGCCGTCCGGGTACCGAGCCAGTTCGTCGAGGAATGACTTGATGCCACGGTCAAGAGGGTCCTGCTGGCCTGCTATGCCCGTTGAGACGCCGTACAGGACGGTCGGAGTGACATCGATCTTCCCGTTCCCCGGCTGCGTCGGGGTGCTCATCAGGCCGCTCCCCAGCCGCGCAGCACCGCCCGATGAGCCGCCGAGTAGTTCGCGTGACCAGTCGTGACGTACGCGTGCAGCCACTTCTGCGCGGCCTGTAGATCCTGCGCCGAGTGGTCCCACTCGTCGAGCTTCTGGACGAAGACCTCGCGGGCCTCGCCCGTCCACGACAACACGACCGGCTCGGCCCGCTCGTAGAGGTCGTCGAGTTTGCCGTTGAGCTGCTTGAGGATGTCCTCCAGCTCGGCGGTGAGGTCGTGGAGCGTGGCGAAGGAGACGGCTATGTGGTCGTTGTCGGCGGAAGCCCCGGTCGACATGATCCCCCTGGATATCGGTCGGCAACTGTGGGTGGGTGAAGGTCACTTGACGGCTCGCGTGCGGAAGGGCCGCAAGGATCAGAAGGAGTCGAGGCTGCTGCGGGGTGGCGGCGTCGGCGTATTTGCCGTCGCCTCCACGTTCGGCGTGGACAGCTTGTCGACCTCGCTGCCGACGTCGACCTGGATCGTCCGCATGTGCTCCAGTACCTCGATGTCGTGCGCGGAGAAGCCGTCGCGGCTCATCCGCACGGCCTGCTCCAGCAGCTTCATCACTTCGCGGATGCGTACGGCGTCCTCGGTCGCCGCGCGGTGGAACTCGCGGTACGCCGTCGCCGCGGGGCCGCGCCAGCCGGCTTCGACGCGGTCGACTATCGCGTCCATCCGCTTGACCTGTTTGTCGAGGTGGTCCTGCATGTCGTCGAGGTCGCCGGCGAGTTTGGTGAGGTCCTTGGACGACACATGCAGGTCAGGGTTGCCACCCTGGCCCGCGCCGGTTCCGGGCACTGCCATGCCGTATCTCCGCCCCCGTCGCGTCGACATCACACGTCACTTGCTGTTGCAATAATCCTACGGTTCGCGGTGACCTTGAAGCGAGGCGCCAGGGCCCGTGATGTCCAACTCCGCCCATACGGTCTTGCCCACCGTGAGTCTCTCCACGGCCCAACGGGCGGCCAGCGTACGGACGATGAGGAGGCCGCGGCCGAACTGGTCGTCTGGGGTGGAGGTTTGGGGGAACGGGAACCGCTCGCCCCTCGGGTCGGTGACCGCGACGCGCAGCGTGTTGCCGGTGAGGGACGTCTCCACGCGGAACAGACGGTCCCGCAGGCACCCGTGCAGTAAGGAGTTCGTGCACAACTCGCTTGCCAGTAGCGCCGCGTCCACGGCACGATCGCCGTCCGTGACTCAAAGTACGTGGACTGGGTGATAGTCCAGCTCACCCCCACCACCTGGGCCGCGTTCACAGCGCACGTGGGTGCCCTCTAACCCCGCACCCACATCGGCGAGTGCGCTTCCCTCAAGTGCTCCGTGAACGCGTTGACGACGATCGGGAAGAAGTCGGTGAACCGTTCGCCTGCCGACCCCGCGTGGTCTGTGGTCGGGTAGGCGACGTCGAGGGCGGTCAGGCGGCCGGCCAGTACGTCGCTGAACTCCCGCGACTCGGGGATCATCCGG
>NZ_JBLTJC010000611.1:0-3999 GCF_048158785.1 Streptomyces colwelliae
TGTGTATAAGAGACAGGGGATGATCGGCTCGCTCGCCCGCGTCTCGGTGAACACGAACAGCAGCGCCAGCACGAACGTGCCGCCCACCATCGCGTACGTCTGCCACGACAGCCACTCGTCGTTCCGGTCAGGGCGTTCATGGGCGCCGTCCGCTTGCCGTTGAGGTACCGCTCCCAGGACGACTTGCTGTACGGCGTCTTCGCGGCGAGGCCCGCCAGGCTCAGGCCGGTGGCGGTTCGCAACTCCCGTAGTGCGGCGGTCAGTTGGTTCATCCCCGGAGGGCCTTCCAGGTGTGCGGGCCGACCATGCCGTCCACGACGAGACCGGACCGCTTCTGGAAGGCCTTGACCGCGTGCTCCGTCAGCGGGCCGAAGATCCCGTCGATGCCGCCCGGCGAGATCCCCGCCCTGCGCAGCAGACACTGCGCCTCGGCGACATCGGGCCCGGTGTTGCCCACGGCCAGATTCTCCTGCTGGGTACGGCTGTTGCCCGCGTACCAGCGGCCGCCGGTCCGCTGTATCCGGCAGGTGTACGGCGACGCGTCCGCCGGCGTCGGCGCCGCGAGCGGGGCCGCCGAGCGCGTCGTCGTAGCCGTAGGGCCGCCGCTGTTGGCGTCCATGAGGCGGACCGTCACCAGTACCGCCGACGACACCGCCAGGACGAGGGTCACCGAGCCCGCCACCAGCGCGATGCGCAGGGCGCGGCGGGACCCGGGGGCCGGCTCCGGTGACGGTAAGTGGCCTGCCACCGGGGGCCGTTCGGGCGTGGGCGGCCAGCCCTCCGCCGCCACCTCCCGTAGCGCCAGCAGGCGGGTCGGCTCCTCGCCGCAGACCCGGGCCAAGGCCTCCAGCGCCTCCGCGGGCGGCAGTGAACGGGCGCCCAGATAGCGCTCCCAGGACTTCGCGCTGTACCCCGTCCTCGCCGCCAACTGCCGGATGCTCAGGCCGCTGTGGTCCTTCAGCCGGCGCAGGCGCACCACCAACTGCCGTACCCGCGGATCCAGTTCCGCGGGCAGCACTTTCCAACGCGACATGTGTTCCCCCCACTTCGCGTTCAGGGACCGTGGTCAGCGGTCCCAGGCGCGTCGCATTCTGCATCACTGACACCGCATCGCACGGCTATCCGGTTCCGGGATGTGAAGGGAATCGGCCACCGTCCGCCACGGGCTGCCCGGCGTCCCGTCCCGCCGTCCCCGCTGTCGGTGTCCCCGCAGGTCAGGGGTGGTGGCGTCCCGTCCGGACGTCACTTGCGCGCCGAATGTGGCGAGGGGTCGCGAGTGAGCCGCAGTCTCGTTCCAGCACGACGACCGACTACCCGAAAGAGGAACGCATGCGACCGAATGTCGTGGCCAGGACCCTTGTCAGCCTCACCGCCGCCGCCGGTATCGCGGTCGGGGGCGTCGCGTTCGCCGCCCCCAGCTTCGCCGCGCCGGCCGCCTCCGTACAGGCGTCCGACGTCTCGATCCAGGCGGTGCAGAACTTCGGCCTCTCCACCGCCGAGGCCAAGAAGGTGCAGAACTGGCTGCACACGTACTGGGGTTACACCGACACCATCGACGGACAGCTCGGCCCGAACAGCTGGAAGGCGTTCCAGCGCAACCTCAAGGCCTACTGGGGTTACACCGGCGCCATCGACGGCGACCCCGGCGTCAACACCATCAAGGCGCTCCAGCGGCTCCTGCAGAACTGGGGCTACACCGGCGCGATCGACGGCGACGCCGGCTCCGGCACCAAGGCCGCGTTCAAGAACTTCGCCAACGGCATCTGAGTCAACGGCATCTGAGTCAACAGCGTCTGAGTCAACAGCGTCTGGAAACACCGGCTTTGACCACCGCGGGCTGTCCCTCACGGGGGAGGGACAGCCCGCGGTTCGGCGTTCTCGTCGACTCGGCGTTCTCGCTAACGTGGGGGTGTCGACGACCGAGGGGGACGGGGATGGCGGACGGGCCACTGCTCGCACAGCTGCATTTCGGGCGCGAGGACGCCGAACGGGACGTGCAGGACGGCCTGTTGCTGCGCGGCGGGTTCCTGCCCAACGCCGCGTACCGGGGCGCGCTCAGCGGGCGCAAGATGCTGATCATCGGGCGCAAGGGCTCCGGCAAGAGCGCCATCTGCATGCAGCTCAAGGCGGACGGCACCGGCCACTACGCCGGGATCGAGTTGATCCCCCCGGACGAGACCGCGGGCGAGGAGATCCGGCGCTTCGAGTTGCAGGGGCTGCCCGGGGACTCGGCGAAGGCACTGATCTGGCGGTATCTCTTCGCCGTGTACGCGGCCCGGCACCTGGTGTCCCACGCGAAGGACGTGCACGGGTACCGGCCCGACTCGGTGAAGGCGCTGGCCCGCTTCCTGAAGCAGAACGGCGAATCGGCGGACGGACGGTTCGGGGACCGGCTCGCGCAGGCCGCCCGGGGGTTGCAGACCTCGCTGTCGCTGGAGGCGTTCGGGTTCAAGGCGGGACTGGATCTCGCGCAGTCGCCGTTGTCCGAAGGGGCGCAGGCCACCCGCCAGTTGGACGTCGTCGAGCAGGGCGTGGCGCAGGCCTTCGCCGACCTGGACTGCGGCGCGGAGCACGGACCGCTGCTGCTCATGGTCGACCAGCTGGAACTGGTGTGGTCGGCCGAGACGGACAGCAACTCCATGGTGATCGGGCTGCTGTTGGCCGCGAAGCACGCCGTGAGTCTCTACGGCGCCGCGGTGCGGGTCCTGCTGTTCCTGCGCGCCGACATCTACGACTCGCTGCACTTCGGCGAGGGCGACAAGTTCCGCGGCGACGAACTGCGCATCACCTGGACCGAACAGGCCCTGCGGGACCTGGCGTTGGCGCGGGCGCGGGCGTCGGCCGGGGCGGAGCTGACGGCCGAGACGCTGTGGGGCGACCTGTTCCCGGCGGAGGTCGAGGGCGAGGAGACCGCCACCTACCTCTTCCGGCGCTGCCTGCCACGCCCCCGGGACGCGATCCAGTTCCTCAACCTCTGCCAGGAGACCGCCTCGTTGATCCACGGCCGGGACCGGATCACGGAGGCGGACGTCGTACAGGCCGGACGGCAGTTCTCCGACTGGAAGTTGAAGGACCTGGCGCTGGAGTACCTGGTCGCGCACCCTTTTCTGAAGCACCTCTTCCCGCTCTTCCAGAACACCGGGTACGTCGTGACCCGGGCCGTTCTCGGTTCCCGTTTCGACGCGGCGGCCGAGTCGCTCCACCGCCTTTTCCCCGCGTACGCCGACGCGTTGACGGTCTCCGGTGTCGTCGACGTCCTCTACGCGGTGGGCTTTCTCGGGGTGCGGCGCGGCAACGACGTGGTGTTCGCCGGGGGTGACGACCTGCCCGCGCAGTTCCACGAGACGGAGTTCCACGTCCACCCGTGCTTCCGGGCGGCGCTCGGGGCCAACAGCGCGGTCGTCCTGCGGCACTTCGAGATCGGCGCGGCGGCCGGCCGGGTGATCCAGGGCGGCTTCCCGGGTTCCTTCGACACGAGTTTCGGGTCGGCGCCCACCCGTGACCACCGGCTGGTGCAGGAACTCCGGCGCTCCTGCCACTCGATCCTCGCCCAGACCAGCAGGGCGGTGAGCCTGGCGCAGGGCGCCCAGGACGAGATCGCCCAGCACATCAACCGGGTCCTCGACGAGGTCAACGTCCTGTCGCCGGGCGCCGCTTCGGCCTACGACCTGGAGGACCGGGTCCTCACCACCGCCCACTACTTCGACACGCTCGCCGCGCAACTCCTCGCCGGCGGACTGGACGACACCACCGGTGCGGGGGATGTCGTACGCCGTGTGCAGGAGGAAGCGAGGCGGCTGCGGCGCCAGGCGGGCGGCTCGTACGGCAGCTCGGGCAACTCGTCGGGGCCCTGACCCCGAACGCGCCATACTCGTAACGGAGTTCAGGGCCAGACCGTCGTGCGGCGGTGGCGTTCCGCCGAGGACGATGGGCTTCAACTCATCGCCCTGGCAGGTGAGTTCGCGCGCCGGCCGCTGACACGCGGGACCTCTGCTGATC
>NZ_JBLTJC010000612.1:0-3978 GCF_048158785.1 Streptomyces colwelliae
CCCCCAACGGCGTGAGCCGCACCCTCCGCCGAAGGCGGAGCCGTTCCGCCGCCGCGCGCAACGCCTCGTACGGCCCTCCAGGAAACCGCCCCACGCACACCGCCAGCACCCCGATCAGCGCCGCCGCCACCCCGCCGCGCGCCCCCGCGTCCAGCCCGACCAGCAGAGCCGCGGCGGCCAGCGCGCCCAGAGTGCTGTCGGCGCCCAGGACGACCACTGCGGCGAACCACAACAAGCCCCGGACGGGGTCGTAGGCCGAGGGGTCGAAGGCGCGCAGGCCCATGCCGAGCATGCCGCCGCCCAGGGCGGCCAGCGCGGCGCCCGCGACGAACGCCAGGAGTTTCAGGGACGGGACCCGCACGCCCGCCGCGGACGCGCCCTGTTCGTGGTCGCGCAGGGCGGCGAGCGCGCGGCCCGTGCGGCCCCGGCGCAGGGCGTGGGTGGCGAGCAACGCGGCTGCCAGGAGGGCGAGTTCGAGGACGTAGTAGGCGCGGTCGCCGTCGAAGCCGGACGGGCGGGCGAGCGACAGGCCCGACGTGGCGTACGGCTGGGCGAAGACGAAGCGGCTGACGCCGACGCCGACCGCGAAGGTCGCGAGGGCGAGGGACAGGCCGTGGCGGCTGATCGCGGGCCAGCCGGTCAGCAGGCCCAGGGGAGCGACCAGGAGCACCGCCAGCGCCAGCGCGGCCAGTTCGGGGAGGCGGGGCAGGCCCGGGAAGCGGCCCGCCGCCAGCAGCGCGGTGAACAGGGCACCCAGGCCCGCGTACGCCGCCTGCCCCAGCGAGAGCTGCCCGCCGCGCCCGGTGACCACCACCAGGGACAGCAACACCACGCCCAGCGCCGGGACTTGGACCGAGGTGTGCAGGTCCGAGCCCGCGAAGCCGAGGGGGAGGAGGAACAGCACCGCGGCCACGATCCAGGCACCGGGAGGCGTCGCGACGCGGGCGGTCGCCGTACGCGGGAGGGCGTCCTTCGCGCCGAGCCCCGGCAGTACCAGCGCCGCCACCAACAGGGCGACCACGAACAGGTTCGCGCCCGCCGTCTGCACCAACTGCCCACCCCAGCCAGGCAGATGAAGCCGCGTCAGCTGGCTCTGCCCGACCCCGATCCCCAGCGCCACCACCACCGCGACCGGCAGACTCCGCATCCGCGCCGCCACCGCGACCGCCACCACCTCCATGACGAGCAGCGGCAGACCGTACGGGTCCAGGCGCACGTACGGCGCGAGGAGCACGCCTGTCAGGCCCGCCGTGAAGGACCCGAACGCCCAGCCCGCCGCGGCCACCCGGTCCGCGTCCACGCCACCCAGTACAGCGAGTCGGCGATCGTCCACGACGGCCCGCAGCTCCCGCCCGAAACGCGTCCACCGGATCACCGCCCCGACCCCGGTGGCCAGCACGAGCACCACCGCCAACTGCCCCCAGGGATCGGCCGGCACCAGCACCGGCGCGTCGTCCCGCGCCCCCTGGCCCCACACCAGCGCGGCCCCGCCGACCAGCAGCACGAACACCCCGATGGACGCGACCAGCGTCTGCGCCGGATCGCCGCCCAGGACCGCTAACGGCCGGAAGACGAACCGTTCCAGCGCCACCCCGATGCCCGGCGCCACGAACAGCAGCGTGACGACAGCGCCCAGCCACAGCGGCCAGCCCCACCCGACCACGCACTGCCGCAGCACGTACGCGCACACCATCGCGATCGCCCCGTGCGCGAAGTTGAGGACGCCGGTCGCCCGGTACGTCACGATCAGGCCGATCCCGGTGAGCGCGGCGGCGCTGCCGACCGAGAGCCCGGCGAGGGTGAGGTCGTAGGTGAAGGTGGACATCGAGGTCATCAGTCGTCGGCTTCGGCGGGTTCGCAGATCGGGCAGGGGCTCAACTCGCCGTTCGCCACCAACTTCGCGTCCACCGGCACCGCTTCGGGCTTCCCGGAGACCAACGGGCAGTCCGCGCGGTGCCACAGCGTGCCGCCCGGCACCATCAGCAGGTCCCCGCTGACCGCCACGGGCGCTGCGGCGGCCCGCGCGGACTCCTCGACGTCGGCGGCCTCGGCGGCCACGAGAAGGCCGTACAGCTCCTCCACGCGCGCTGCGGCGAGGGCGTTGCGTCCATGGGTGAGCAGGACCGCGGCGGCGACGATCAGCGCGGCGCCGGGGATCGTGCAGGAGACCAGGTAAGGGAGTTGGCGTTCCGCGTAGCGCTCGCCGGAGACGCCGTACCAGCCGATCACGCACAGGACCGCGCCGGCGGCGAGCGCGGCCCAGCCGGCCCACAGGGCGGGGTGCACGGTCCGCAGTCGGGCTGTCCGCATTTACGGCCCCCACACGTCGGGTGTCTGTCCATGCCGGCCAATGGCTTGCACTATGCCTTCTGACACCTGACCTGAAAACACCGGGCGAGCACGGCCCGGAACGACACCCGGCGGTGAGCCAGATGGTTCTCGGGAGCGACCTCAGGCGAACGAACACACGGCGGGGACGGGGTACTTCGGCGGCAGCCGCCCTGGTCCTCGTGCTCGGCCCGGCCCTCGCGGCCTGTAGCGACGACAGCGGGGGTGGCGGCAGCGCACCGCCGCCCACCCCGTCCGTCGAGCAGACCACGAGCGCACCGGCGACCGCGCCCGCCGACCCGGCCGCCGCGACGACACAGATCAAGGCCAACTGGAAGAAGTTCTTCGACCCGGCCACCTCCGGCGCGGACAAACAGGCCGTCCTGGAGAACGGCGACCAGATGGGCCCGGTCCTGAAGGCCTTCAGCGGCGACAAGCGCGGCGGACAGGTTCAAGCGGACGTCCAGAAGGTCGAGTTCACTTCGGCGGCCAAGGCGACCGTGACGTACAGCCTGACCCTGAACGGCGCCACCGCCCTGCCGAACGCCTCCGGGACGGCCGTCGAGCAGGACGGCACCTGGAAGGTGTCCGTCAACACTCTGTGCGCGCTGGTGGCGTTGAGCGGCGATGCCTCGCAGTCGCCCGGGGCGGGCTGCTGAGGCCGCTGTCGCGGTGCTGCTGCTCCTCGCGGGCACGGCCTGCGGCAGCCGCCTCCCGGAGAGCGACTTCGAGCACGGCGACACCCGTACGCCCGCGCCCAGCAGCGGTACGCCGATCCGGGTCGGCATCATCACCAGCGCGACCAGCCCGGTCGGCGGCGACACCTTCACCGGCCCCCGTGACGGCGCCGAGGCGTACTTCGACCGTCTCAACGCGCGCGGGGGCATCGACGGACACCCGGTCCAGGTGCGGCTGTGCGACGACGGCGGCAGCGGTGTCGGCAACAACGCGTGCGTGCACCGACTGATCGACGAGGACAAGGTGGTCGCCCTGGTCGCCACCACCGCCCTCGACTACGCGGGCGCCTCCCGCGTCTCCCACGCGCGCGTGCCCGACATCGGCGGCCAGCCCATCGGCGCCGCCTACGACACCTGGCCGCACATGTACGGCATCTACGGCAGCCTCGCGCCCCGCGCCGGGACACCGGGCTGGGGCGGGAAGCTGTACGGCGGCACGGAGGTCTACCGGTACTTCAAGCGGGAGCGGGGCGCCCGTACCGCCGCCGTCGTGTCGTACAACCAGGCCGCGTCCGCCGCCTACGCCCGGCTCGTCGAGCAAGGGCTGAAGGCGGAGGGCTACAAGGTCGTCACCGAGCAGGTCGACTTCGCGCTGCCCAACTTCCGTGCCGCCGCTGCGGACCTGAAGCAGCAGGGCGCCGACCTCGTGTTCGACGCCATCGACACTCACGGGAACGCCCAGTTGTGCGCGGCGATGGACGAGGTCGGCGCGAAGGTCATCGCCAAGGTGACGAACGTACAGAACTGGACGTCCACCGTCCCCGAGGACTACAAGGACTCCCCGCGCTGCCGCAACGCGCTGTGGGCGACCGGGTCAAGCCGCGACTTCGACGACACGTCCCAGGAAGCCGTACGGGAGTTCCGGGACGCGACGAAGGGGCTGACGACGCACTCCCAGTGGCAGGTGGAGGGG
>NZ_JBLTJC010000613.1:0-3971 GCF_048158785.1 Streptomyces colwelliae
ACCCTCGCCCGCGTCGCTGCTGGCGCGGCAGATGCGCCGCCCAGTGCCGCAGCCTGGCCAACTCCGCTTGTGTGTAGGGCTGGTGGGGGTTGACGTTGGCGTGCAGCCGCCTCGGAACGGCGGTGGTCTCGCCGCATGGACCGGGCGGATTCCGCCAGCCAGGCGTCGTACGCGGCATAGGGCGGTACGACGCGCGACCGCGGGGTGGGACGCGGCGACCAGACCGGCGAACGGTGCCGTTCCGTCCGCGGCCGGTATTTCCGGCCGGACTTGTCGCCGGAGTCCTGACCGGACTTCTCGTCAGCCTTCTCGGCTGAGGGCTCTTCCTCGGTCGTCGTGACGTCGTACCAGAACACCTTGCCCGCTCGGCGCTCCCGGACAATCAAGTACAGGGCGGTGACGAGCGATTCGGGGGCCATCGCGCAGGCCAGCCAGAGAGTCCACCAGACGCCGGCGAAGACGCCGAACAACAGTGAGAAGACCGTCGGGAGCGTCAAGAAGCTCCAGTCCGCGCCGTGTGCCAAGGATGTGCCGGCGGCGGGCAGTACCGTCCCGGGTGCCAGCGGCCGTGCCGTCTTCGCTTCCGCCCGTACGCTGCTCATCCTGCCGGGCCAGAAGGCGAAGAGCGCGCTCCCGACCGCCCAGCAGGACAGGTAGAACACGGTGTCGTTGTCGAACGGTTCGTCGAAGCCCCGCACGGCTCCCACCGCCAGGAGTGAGATCGCCGAGCCGATCGACGGCACGACGCTCCACATCAGGTGAAAGTGAACCAACCGATACATTCCGCCCCCCCGGGCTTTCATCCCCACTGCCACGGTAACGGCTTCGGCGAATTCGGACCGGTGCTCAGGTTCGGCATACCTGGGCCTTTTCGTGGTAGGCGGCAGGGCGGCGGCCGAGGCCGCGATCGGGCGGGGTGCGGCAGCCAGGGACGCAGGGCACTCGTCGTCATCGATCACTCGGCGCGTACCGAGTCTTGAGACACGTTTTACGCGACGCACGCAACTGAGGCCCCCTCTGTCGCTGTCTGACAGTGAGTCGGGCCCGTCAGGGTCGAGGTCGAGGAGCTAGAGAGTGGGGCAAGTCGTGGGACGGCGCAAGGGCAGCATAGGGATCGCACTCGTCACGGGTGCGGTGCTGGTGGGTGCGAGTGCCTGTGGTGGGGGTGGCAGCGACAAGGCGAGCGGAGACGACGCGAAGGCGTCGGGCAAGGCGAGCGCGACTGCCTCTCCGTCGCCGACGAAGCCCGCGGGCCCGCCGATGCTGCTGGACACGATCACCCCGCAGACGGGAACCACGGTCGGCGTGGCCATGCCGATCTCGGTGATCTTCACGAACCCGGTGGCGTCCAAGGCGCGGGCCACGGTCGAGAAGCACATGAAGGTCAGCGCCTCGCAGTCGGTCGTCGGTGCCTGGCACTGGATGGGCGACCGGCGCGTCGACTGGCGCCCGAAGACGTACTGGCCCTCCGGTACGACGGTGAAGATCGACGCCGACATGACGGGCGTCAGCAACGGCAACGGCCGCTACGGCGTGCACAGTTACACGCACACCTTCAAGATCGGCGACGACGTCCGCGCGGACGTCTCGGTGACCGGCCACACCATGAAGGTGACCAAGAACGGCCAGGCGGTGCGCACCCTGTCGATCAACGCGGGCAGCGCCGAGTACCCGACGTGGGACGGCACGATGGCCGTCATCGACAAGCAGAAGAAGGTCCACATGACCTCCTGCAGCGTCGGCATCAGCTGCGACAAGGGCAGCCCCAACTACTACGACCTGACCCTGCCCTGGGACATCCACCTCACCCAGTCCGGCACCTACGTGCACTACTCGACCGGCGACCCGAACCCGGGCAGCGGCAGCGCCCGCGGCTCGCACGGCTGCGTCCACCTGTCCCTGTCGGACGCCAAGTGGTTCTACGGCCAGGTCAAGCAGGGCGACCCCATCACCATCACCGGATCGCCCCGCGGCAAGGCCCCGGCCGACAACGGCTACGCCGACTTCAACCTCGGCTGGGACCAGTGGCTCGCGGGCAGCGGCTCCGGCGAGGGGACGACCGCGGCGCTGTGACGCGCCGCGGTGACGTCGCCGGGCAGCACGACGATCGGTGTCAGCAGGTGCGCCCGGCGTAGTGGGCGCCCTGGATCTTGCGGGCGGATCCCAGCCAGGTCGTACCGTGTGCGACGCACCGCTCGTAGTCGCGCGCCCGGGCGACCTCGACCTTGATGACGACCCGCGAACCGTCGGTCGTGCAGTGACGGTAGAAGGCGTCGGACCCGGTCTCGTAGAAGCCGCAGGGGCCGGCCGCCGCGGGACTCGCGGCGGCCGCCGCACCGAGCGAGCCGAGCACGAGGGCGGCGGAACCGAGGGCGCTGATCACCGTACGACGAAAACGCAAAGGAACTCCTTGGTCAGTGGAGGGGAACGGTCCTGGAAGCGGCTGCTTGTCCCTGCCGATCGGTCGGGGAGCCGCTCCGGGAATGCCGTACTGAGACTGCCGTACTGACCTGCGCGGTTGGTCGTATGCCGCCGCGTTCACCCGGCGAATCGATTTGTCGCTACGGCAATCGGATGGTTCTGGCGGAGGGGCCGCATGGATTGCGTCCGCCACTGTGCCACTGACGGACGGTCCATCGAATGTCGCCGGCGCTGCCCGCTCACCAGGACGTGGACGGTGGTCGCGGACAGCGTCTCATCGGGCATGTCCGCGGCGGACGCGGTCCCGGCGCGGGTGCCTACGCCCAGCAGCCGTTGACCGTGGCCGCGAGCCCGTCCAGCGCGTCCTTCGTGGCGTTCGGATCGGCCGTGGAGTTGTTCTCGATGAAGGAGAAGACCTTCCAGCGCCCGTCCGCGGCCTTGGTCAGGCCGCTCAGTGCGATCGCGCCCGTGAGCGTGCCCGTCTTGGCGTTGACCTTGCCGACTGCGCACTGGGAGTCCGCGGTGTCGAAGCGGCCCCACTCGGGGCCCAGGGTCGAGCCCGCCTCGCCCGCGATCGGCAGGCCGTCCACGATGTACTTCAGGGTCTGGCTGTTGGCGGGGTCGTCGGCCAGGTCGAGGATGTCGGCGATGGTCTGGGCCGGGATGCGGTTGGCGCGGGAGAGGCCGCTGCCGTCGTGGATCTCGAAGTTGGCCAGCGAAATGCCGTACTGGGTGAGGACCTGGCGTACGACGGCCGTGCCGTCCTCGAACGTTGCCGGGCGTCCGGCGGCCAGCGCGGTCGTCCGGAGCAGGGTCTCGGCGATGTCGTTGTCGCTCACCTTGAGCATGTGCTCCACGATGGACGACAGCGTGCCGGACTCGTGCTGGGCGACAGGGACGGTCCCGGCGCCGGCGGTGCCGTGCGTGACGCTCCCGGAGACGGTGACGCCCTGCCGGGCGAGGAGCTTCGCGAAGATCTGGCCGGCGTCCAGGGACGTGTCCGTGACGTGGCGGCCGTCGACCACCAACGCTCTTACGGGGGCGATGGAGTCGGGGTAGTAGCCGTCGTTCCAGCCGGTCGCGAGGGTGGGCGCGGGGAAGAGGCTGTCGTCGACCGTCACCTTCACCGTGGTCAGGCCCGCGTTCTTCAGGCCGGCCACGGCAGTTGTGGCCATCGCGGTGAGGTCGGCGGTGGTCAGGGTGCGGTCCCCGCCGCCGACCAGGGTGAGGGTCCCGGCGCCGTAGACGACCTTCGTGGTGAAGCGGTGATCGGGGCCGAGGATCGTCAACGCGGCGGTCGACGTGGCGAGTTTGGTGTTCGACGCGGGCATCAGCGCGGTGGTCGCGTCGTGGCCCCACACGGTCTTGTCGGACTCGGCATCGATGACGACACCGCTGAACGTGCTGCCCAGACGGACGTCCTCGTGGTCGCGCCGTTGCTGCGCCGAGAATGACGCCGCACGAGGCCGACTGTGACTCCGTACGAGAATGACGCCGTACGAGATCGAGAGTGACGCCTGACTCGATCGCACCCTCACCTTCAAGGCGAC
>NZ_JBLTJC010000614.1:0-3965 GCF_048158785.1 Streptomyces colwelliae
CGCCGGAACCGGTGACGGTGGCCTTAGGCACACGCCCAGCTTCGGATGGGCGTCCAGCGCCTCGAAGTACGGCCCGAAGTCGGCGCCGGAAAGATCAACCTCGACAAGGGCCGCGTCAGCCTCCAGAAGAACCAGACGGTGTCCCTGGTCAAGGGCGGCCGCCCGCTCCTCTCCCAGGTCAAGATGGGCCTCGGCTGGGAGCCCGCGTTCCGCGGCAAGGACATCGACCTGGATGCCTCGGTCGTCGCCTACGGCCCGCAGCGCAACCACATCGACAGCTGCTACTTCGGCAAGCTCTCGATCCTGAACGGCGCGATCAAGCACTCCGGGGACAACCTCACGGGCGAGGGCGGCGGTGACGACGAGGTGATCGTGGTCGACCTCGGCCGCATCCCCCAGGAGGTCACCGGCCTGGTCTTCACGGTCAACTCCTTCTCCGGCCAGAAGTTCACCGAGGTCGCCAAGGCCTACTGCCGCCTCCTGGACGCGGCCACCGGCGAGGAGCTGGTCCGCTTCGACCTCACCAACGCCGAGGCCCAGACCGGCGTGATGATGGCGAAACTGGTCAAGCAGTTCTCCGGCGAGTGGGACATGACGGCGATGGGCGACTTCGTGAAGTCCCGCACGGTGAGGGGCATGGTGAAGCCGGCGGCCCAGGCACTGTAACCACCCCACACAGTCCTACGACCGCTGCGGGCGCCCCTGATCGAGGGGCGCCCGGCGTTCACCCCTCCCGGCCGGCGGGCTCTTCGGTGGACGGCCGCAAGCCGTCCGTCAGCAGGGACAGATAGCGGCGGATGTGCTTGCCCTGTCCGTTCGCCAACTCCGAGGCCGTGGACACCCCGTGGGCCAGCCGCAGGACCTCGATCGGCTCGATGTCCTGACGCAGGGTCCCCTCCCGCTGCGCCGCCTCGACCAGCCGCTGCGCCGCGCTCTTCATGTGTGTGCCGCAGGCCGTGAGCGCCGCGTGGTTGCCGTCCGTGACGGCCGAGCCCAACAGGGCCTTCATTCCGCGCACTTGGATCGTCCCGACGCACACCTCGTAGAGCCACTCGGCCAGCGCCTCACCCGGCGGCAGTTCCTTCGCGAGTTCGTCGGCGCGGGTCCCGAGCGCCTCGATCCGGTCGACGTAGGCCGCCTCCAGCAGAGCCTGCCGCGTCGGGAAATGCCGGTACAGCGTCCCGGAACCGACACACGCGCGCTTGGCGATGTCGTCGAGGGACGCGTTCTCCCCGTGCTCGGCGAAGGCTTCCGCCGCCACCTTCAGCAGTCGCTCGTAGTTGCGCCGGGCGTCCGCGCGCATGGGTCTGACCTGCGCCATCCAGATACTCCTTGCGAACCGGGGACTGTCTCCGTATCTTACCGAGTACTAAACGGAGACAGTCCCCGCTTATCTCTGCGGGCAGTCCGTGCTGCCCGCACGCTTCCACACGGGGACGCCAGACCGGGAGAACTCCATGTCCACCCCGTCCGCACCGTCCACCACCACCGATGCTCTCTCAGCACCACCCCCGCCCGCCAGGCTCGGGGCCGTCCTGTTCACCATCGTCACCGCCTATCTGATGGTCGGCGTCGACTCCACCGTCGTCAACGTGGCGCTGCCGGACATCCAGAAGGACCTCGACTTCAGTCCCACCGGACTGTCCTGGGTCCTCAACGCCTACACGCTCGCCTTCGGCGGACTGCTTCTGCTGGGCGGCCGGGTCGGAGACATCGCAGGCCGCCGCCGTACGCTCACGATCGGTGTCCTGCTCTTCGCCACGTCCTCCCTGCTCGGCGGACTGGCCACCGACAGCGCCTGGCTGCTCGCGGCCCGCGCGCTACAGGGCGTGGGCGCCGCACTCATCGCGCCCAACACCCTCGCGCTGATCACCACCAACTTCCCGGAGGGCCCGCGCCGTCACCACGCGCTCGGCATCTACGCCTCCATGGCCGGCATCGGCGCCTCGATAGGCCTGGTCATCGGCGGCATGCTCACATCCTGGGCGTCCTGGCGCTGGGCCCTGCTGATCAACGTGCCGATCGGCGCCGCGGTCGCCCTCGTACTCCCCCGTTTCGTCACCGAGACCCCGCGCCACGCGGGCCGGTTCGACGCGGCGGGCGCGCTCACCGGCACCGCCGGGATGACCTCGCTGGTGTACGCGTTCATCCGGGTCTCGTCGGACGGATGGGGCGACACGCAGGCGCAGTTGGGGTTCAGTTCGGCGGCGGCCCTGCTGGCGGGCTTCGCGCTGGTCGAGTCCCGCGCCGCCCAACCCATCATGCCGCCGCGCCTGTTCGCCGACCGCAACCGCGCGGGCGGCTACGCGGGCGTCCTGCTGTTGCCGGCGGGCATGTTCGGCGCGTTCTACTTCCTCACCCTGATCAGCCAACGGGTCCTGGACTACAGCCCGTTGCGCGCGGGCTTCGCCTTCCTGCCGATGACCCTGGCGATGTTCACGGTGGTCCGCTTCGTACCGCGTCTGCTGGCCCGCTTCGGCGCCAAGCCGGTCCTGCTCACCGGCATGGCACTGCTCGTCACCTCGGCGGGGTGGCTCTCGCAACTACGCTCCGGCGACGGCTACCTGACCGGTCTCCTCGGCCCGCTCGTCCTGCTGGGCGTGGGCGTCGGCCTCAGCTTCATGCCGCTCAACGTGACGATCCTCGCGGGCATCGAACCGCGCGAGGCGGGCGCGGCGTCCGGTCTCCTCCAGACCCTCCAGTGGCTCGGCGGCACTCTCGGTCTGTCGATCCTGGTCACGGTCTTCGGTACGGCGACCCGGCACGCGACCGGGTCACCGTCCGAGATCCTCGTCCACGGCTCGGCCCGGGCGTTCGGCGTCGCCGCGCTGATCGCCCTGACCGCACTGCTGGTGTCGGCGTTCGTGATCACCGGCAGGAAGGCCGAGGGGGCTGAGGGGGCCAAGAGGGCTGCCGTGAAGGCTCCCTAGAACAGCGCGCTGTAAGCGTTGAGCGCGGGCTGTCCGCCGAGGTGGGCGTAGAGCACGGTGGAGTCGGCGGCGATCTCACCGCGGGCGACCAGGTCGATCATCCCGGCCATGGACTTGCCCTCGTAGACGGGGTCGGTGACCATCCCCTCGGTGCGGGCGGCGAGGCGCATCGCCTCCAGGGTGGTGTCGTCCGGGATGCCGTAGATGCCGGCGTGGTAGCGGTCGTCGAGTTCGACGTCGTCGAGGGTCAACTCGCGCTTGACGCCGATCAGTTGGGCGGTGCCCTGGGCGATACGGGCCACCTGCTCGCGGGTCTCGGCGGGCTTGGCCGAGGCGTCGATGCCGAGCACGCGCCGCTCACGCCCACCCGCCTCCTCGATCGCCCGGAACCCGGCGACCATGCCGGCCTGGGTGGAGCCGGTCACCGAGCACACCACCACGGTGTCGAAGAAGACGCCCAACTCCTCTTCCTGCTGGGCGACTTCGTGGGCCCAGTTGGCGAAGCCGAGGCCGCCGAGCGGGTGGTCGGAGGCGCCGGCGGGGATGGCGTACGGCTTGCCGCCGCCTTCCTCGACCTCCCTCAGCGCCAGCTCCCAGCTCTCCTTGAAACCGATGCCGAACCCGGCCTTCACCAGGCGTACGTCCGCTCCGGCGAGCCGGCTGATCAGGATGTTGCCGACCTTGTCGTAGACGGAGTCGGGCCAGTCCACCCAACTCTCCTGGATCAGCACGCACTTGAGCCCGGCGCGGGCGGCGCAGGCCGCGACCTGGCGGGTGTGGTTGGACTGCACGCCGCCGATGGAGACGAGGGTGTCGCAGCCCTGCGCGAGGGCGTCGGCGACGAGGTACTCCAGCTTGCGGGTCTTGTTGCCGCCGTACGCGACACCGGAGTTGCAGTCCTCGCGCTTGGCCCACATCGTGGCGCCGCCGAGGTGGGCGGTGAGGCGCTCCAGCGGGTGGACGGGCGAGGGGCCGAAGAGGAAGGGGTAACGGTCGTACGAGGAAAGGGACATGGGGGTTCTCCCGGGTGGGTCG
>NZ_JBLTJC010000615.1:0-3939 GCF_048158785.1 Streptomyces colwelliae
CGGCGACCGTGCAGCCGTCCGCGCTCGGCTGGCGCACGGAGGCGTACGTGGAGGTGTACTGCGAGGGCGCCGCGCCTCCACCGCCGACTCTCAAGGTCGGGCTCAATCGGCTCGGCGGCTTCCGCAACGAAGTCACCTTCGTGCTCACCGGGCTCGACATCGAGCGCAAGGCCACTCTCGTCCGGGAGCAGATGGAGGCCGCGTTCGGCGAGGGGAACGCCAAGTCCCGTCCCGGTGAACTCCGTTGGGATCTCGCCCGTACCGACCATGCGGACGCCTCCACCGAGGAGACCGCCAGCGCACTGCTGCGACTCGTCGTGCGGGATCCCGACCAGGAGACCGTCGGGCGGGCGTTGAGCGCCGCCGCCGTCGAGCTCGCGCTGGCCAGTTACCCCGGCTTCCATGTGCTGACCCCACCTGGAAAGGGAGCGCCCTATGGCGTCTTCGATGATGTGTATGTCCCCCATGGTGACGTCGACCATGTGGCCGTCCTCCACGATGGGCGCCGGATTGCTGTGGCCCCGGCCCACGACACCCGCGTACTGGAAGACCTTCCACAGCCGGCCCTCCCCGAGCCTCCGCCGGACGGGCCCACGGCGTGGGCGCCCCTTGGTCTGGTCGCCGGGGCCCGTAGCGGTGACAAGGGAGGGAACGCCAACGTGGGGGTGTGGGCGCGTTCGGATGCGGCGTGGCGCTGGCTCGCCCATGCGCTGACCGTCGAGCGGTTCCGTGAACTGCTGCCGGAGACCGCCGAGTTGGGGGTGACGCGGCACGTACTGCCCAACCTCCGTGCCCTCAACTTCGTCGTCGAGGGGATTCTCGGCGAGGGCGTCGCCGCCCAGCATCGTTTCGATCCGCAGGCCAAGGCCCTGGGCGAATGGCTGCGTTCCCGTCGACTGGACATACCGGAGGCCCTGCTGTGACCGTCCTTCCGTCCGCCCTGGACACCAACGGTCCCGACTACGCGGCCCACCGCGAGGCCATGCTCGCCAAACTCGGCGAACTCGACGCCGAGCACGCCAAAGCCCTCGCGGGTGGCGGGCCGAAATACGTCGAACGGCACCGTAAGCGCGGCAAGTTGCTCGCCCGCGAACGCATCGAACTGCTCCTCGACCCCGACACGCCCTTCCTCGAACTGTCCCCCCTCGCCGCCTGGGGCAGCGACTACGCGGTCGGCGCCTCCCTCGTCACCGGCATCGGGGTGGTGGAAGGCGTGGAGTGCCTGATCACCGCCAACGACCCGACCGTGCGCGGGGGCGCGAGCAATCCCTGGTCGCTGAAGAAGGCCCTGCGGGCGAACGACATCGCGCTCGCCAACCGGCTGCCCTGCATCAGCCTCGTGGAGTCCGGCGGTGCCGATCTCCCGTCCCAGAAAGAGATCTTCATCCCCGGCGGCGCCATCTTCCGCGACCTGACCCGCCTTTCGGCCGCCGGCATCCCCACCATTGCCGTCGTCTTCGGCAACTCGACCGCCGGCGGCGCGTACATCCCCGGCATGTCCGACCACGTGATCATGGTCAAGGAACGGGCGAAGGTGTTCCTCGGCGGGCCGCCGCTCGTGAAGATGGCGACCGGTGAGGAGAGCGACGACGAGTCGCTCGGCGGCGCCGAGATGCACGCGCGCGTGTCGGGCCTCGCGGACCACTTCGCCGTAGATGAGCAGGACGCGCTACGGCAGGCCCGCCGCGTGGTCGCCCGCCTCAACCACCGCAAGGCGTACGGCGATCCGGCCCCGGCGGCACCCCCCAAGTACGACGAGAACGAACTGCTCGGCATCGTCCCGGGGGATCTCAAGACCCCCTTCGATCCGCGCGAGGTCGTCGCCCGGCTCGTCGACGCCTCCGACTTCGACGAGTTCAAGCCGCTCTACGGCACGAGCCTGGTGACGGGCTGGGCCGCCTTGCACGGCTATCCCGTCGGCATCCTGGCGAACGCCCAAGGGGTCCTCTTCAGCCAGGAGTCCCAAAAGGCCGCCCAGTTCATCCAGTTGGCCAACCAGCGCGACATCCCGCTGCTCTTCCTGCACAACACCACCGGCTACATGGTCGGCAAGGAGTACGAACAGGGCGGCATCATCAAACACGGCGCGATGATGATCAACGCCGTCAGCAACAGCCGCGTACCGCACCTGTCCGTGCTCATGGGCGCCTCGTACGGCGCCGGCCACTACGGCATGTGCGGCCGCGCCTACGACCCCCGCTTCCTGTTCGCCTGGCCCAGCGCCAAGTCCGCCGTCATGGGCCCCCAACAGCTCGCCGGTGTCCTGTCGATCGTCGCCCGGCAGTCGGCCGTGGCGAAGGGGCAGCCCTACGACGAGGACGCGGACGCGGCGCTGCGCGCCATGGTGGAGCAGCAGATCGAGTCCGAGTCCCTGCCGATGTTCCTGTCGGGGCGGCTGTACGACGACGGTGTCATCGACCCGCGCGACACCCGCACCGTCCTCGGCCTGTGCCTGTCCGCCATCCACACCGCGCCCTACGAGGGCGCGCGCGGTGGCTTCGGCGTCTTCCGGATGTGAGGCCCATGACCGACGTGAGGGACCACATGATCGCGACCGTCCTCGTCGCCAACCGGGGCGAGATCGCCTGCCGGATCTTCCGCACCTGCCGCGAGCTGGGCATCCGCACGGTCGCCGTGCACTCGGACGCCGACGAGCACGCGCTCCACACACGCGTGGCCGACGCGACGGTACGACTGCCCGGCTCGACACCCACGGAGACATACCTGCGCGGGGAGTTGATAGTGAAGGCGGCCGTCGCGGCGGGCGCGGACGCGGTGCACCCCGGCTACGGCTTCCTCTCCGAGAACGCCGACTTCGCCCGCGCCGTCCTGGCCGCCGGCCTCGTCTGGATCGGCCCCCCGCCCGAGGCGATCGAGGCCATGGCCTCCAAGACCCGCGCCAAGCAACTGATGGGCATCGCCCCCCTGAAGCACGTCACCGAGGCCGACCTCCCGGTCCTGGTGAAGGCGGCGGCGGGTGGCGGCGGGCGCGGTATGCGGGTCGTACGACAACTCGCCGACCTGGACGCCGAGTTGACGGCCGCCCGAGCCGAGGCGATGAGTGCCTTCGGCGACGGCGAGGTCTTTGTCGAGCCCTACGTGGAGGGCGGCCGACACGTCGAGGTCCAGATCCTCGCCGACACCCACGGCACGGTCTGGTCCCTAGGCACCCGCGACTGCTCCCTCCAACGCCGCCACCAGAAGGTGATCGAGGAGTCCCCGGCCCCAGGCCTGCCGGACCAACTGGTGGACGAACTGGGCGAGTTGGCGGTACGCGCCGCCCGCGCGGTCGCCTACGAGGGCGCCGGAACCGTCGAGTTCCTCGTCTCCGCCGACAACAAGGCCCACTTCCTGGAGATGAACACCCGCCTCCAGGTCGAACACCCCGTGACGGAAGCCGTGTTCGGCATCGACCTGGTGGCACTGCAACTCCGGGTCGCGGAGGGCGAGCCCCTGGAAAGCGAACCCCCGCACCAGCGCGGCCACGCCATAGAAGCCCGCCTCTACGCCGAGGACCCGGCAACTGACTGGACCCCCCAGACCGGCACCCTGCACCGCCTGGCCGTACCGGAAGGCGTCCGCCTCGACACGGGCTACACCGACGGCGACGACATCGGCGTCCACTACGACCCGATGCTCGCCAAGGTCGTCGCCCACGCCCCCACCCGCGCGGAGGCCCTCCGCAAACTCGCGGGCGCCCTGGAACAGGCGACGATCCACGGCCCGCTCACCAACCGCGCCCTCCTCGTGAACTCCCTGCGCCACAAGGAGTTCACGACAGCCCACATGGACACGGGGGCGCGGCCTCGCCTGGCTCGCGGACTCCTCCTGGGCGTCCTTCCGGTCGTACAACAACCCGACGCGCTACATCCGGCACTCCAACTACGTGCTGCGCATCGACCCGATCTCCACGACAGCGGCACAGCAGGACGCGACGTT
>NZ_JBLTJC010000616.1:0-3928 GCF_048158785.1 Streptomyces colwelliae
CACCGGTCCCCCACTCAAGGCCGGTGAAGGTGTTCACGCCGAAGTGCAGGAACGCCGTCCGCTCCAGTTCCTGCCAGGCCACCTGCCGTGCGGTGGGCCGGACTTGGGAGGCCTTGCGGACCAGGTCGGCCTCGGTGTCGTCGGGGCTGACGGGGATGCGGGAACGGGAGCCGGACGGGGTCGGGGTCGCCGCGAGGGCGGATGCCGTGGCCGTGCCGGTCGCGGCGAGCGCGGTGGCCGAGAGGACGAAAAGACGTCTGGAGAGGGCCATGGGGTGGGACTCCTCTGGTCGATCAGTGGGCGGTCAAGTGCCAGGTGGCAGGCAGGTGTTGATCCGGCGGGTACTGCACGAGCCGGCCGTCGTCCGCGACGCTCAGCGCCATCTGCGTGATCGCGTTCACGAGCCGGTAGCCGCCCGCCGCGGGCGCCAACTCCCAGCGCTGCATGGTGTTCGTGGCGTCGCAGGGCTGCGGGGTCGCCGAAACCCCGGGCTGGAGCGGCACGTTGAGGGTGAGCTTGCCGCCCTGTATCTCCAGGCAGCCGTCGGCGGTCCGCACCGTCGCATAGCCGTCCGGCGTGCGCCGCACCTCGGCGTCGAAGGTGGCGGAAGCGGAAGTGGTGGTGGAAGCGGTCGTCGCGCCCGCCGTCCGGAAGGTGTACGTCCCGTCCGCCACCGGTACCCGTGTCAGGTCCCGCCACCCGGGCGCATGCCCGACTGCCGTGCCCCGCGCGGTGAATGCGGCGTACGTTGCGTCGGGGTGCGGGTCGCCCCAGGTCGCCTGGGCGAGGTGCCGTAGCGCGGGCTCGGTGTCGGCGGCGACCTCGTTCTCGGTCTCACCGCGTCCGTTGTCGGGCCAGAGGCTGATCTTCGCGCCGGTGATGCCGTCGCTGGAGGTGAGCTTCTCGCCCTCGAAGCTGCGCGGGTCCCAGTTCTGGTCGTACAGGGCCTCGGTGTCGCTGTGGAAGCCGCCGCGGACGAGGTAGAGGGAGTAGGCCGCGTTCATCAACGGATAGCCCTGGGCGATGAGTTGGCTCGGTTTCTCCGTGACGTTCAGCCAGTGCTCGACCGTCGTACCGGCGGCCACCGGCACGGTGTTGGCTCCGGTGAGTCCGTCGTTCCAGATGCGCAGCTTCTTGCCCTTGCTCGCGGCGTAGGCCTGGACGCGGTTGATGAAGTCGATGTAGGCGTCCTCCGGGGTGGCGTTCGCGCCGTACTTCTCCTGGGCGTAGCGCAGCATCTGCGGGTACTTGGAGTAGTCGGAGCCGAGCATGTACTCGTCGGCGCCCATGTGCCAGGACGTCGCGGTGAAGACCTGCGCGTACTCGTCCATGAGGCTGGTGTAGTAGTCGAACGCGGCCTGTTGGGTGACGTCGAGCCGGGCGGGCTGCTTGTTGCCGTCGCTGTCGGTGAGCTGGAGATCGGGGCGGTTCTCTATCCATGGGTCCATGTGGCCAGGGGAGTTGATCTCGGGGATGATCTCGACGTGGTACTTGTCGCCGAGTGCGACGAGGTGGCGCATCTCGTCCTTGGTGTAGTAGCCCCACGTGTCGGCCTCGGGGTGCACGTCGCTCTTCACCTTGAGTTCGAGGAGCAGTTGGTTGAGCTTGTGGTACGCCATCTCGCGCACCAGGTTCTCCAGCCAGGGCAGGGAGATGTGGACGTAGCAGGCGCAGACGCCGACCCCGCGTTCCTTGTAGCGCGGTACGTCGACCGTGCGTCCGGCGGGGATGTGGTCGCCCTGGGCGAGCAGTTGGAGGAGGGTCCGGGTGCCGTAGAAGGCGCCGGTCTCGGTCGCGCCGGTCACCGACAGCCGTTTGCCCGCCTGGAGTTCATAGCCTTCCGCGCCCAACGAGCCCTTGGCCGGCCGGACTTCGATCACGATGTCACCGGGCCGGGCGGCACCGCCCCGTACGACGGGGACCGTTCCGTGACCGGCCGCCTTGAGGTCGTCGGCGAGCGTGTCGGCGACCTCGCGTTCGCTCTCGCTGTCGGCCACGAGCCGTGTCCCGGCCCCGAAGTCGTAACTCCCGGGTTGGGGCGTCCAGTTGGAGAGCGCGGGCACGGTCACCGGCACCGCCCGCTCCTGCTGGACCGCGAACGCCGGCGCGGGTGCCGCGAGCAGTGCGAACACCGCCGCGAAGCCGATGAACCGGAACCGTCTCTTCCTGCGCTCAGCCATGCCACTCCACCGGTCGCGATTGATCGGACGACTGATAATTGGACTGCGCTCAGGGGCTGTCAATGGGCGGCGGGAGCAGTCAAGTTGGGCCATTGATCGGATGACCAGCAGCTCAGCCGGCGCCCACCCGGTACCGGCCCACGAAAAGTCCAAGAAGACGGGACCGAATGTCCAAGACCGGCCACGCCCGGCCGTCCAGGACTCGCCACCCCTCGACGCACCGCCCCGGCCGAGGCACAGTTCTCCCTACATACTCGCGAGTAGTGAGAAGGAGCGCGCCCGTGACCAGCTGGGTCGGCCGTACCGCCGTCGAGATCGCCGCCGCCGTACGCGAGAAGCGGGTCACGCCCCGCGAGGTGGTGGCCGAGCATCTCGCCCGGATCGAGCGGCTGGACGGGCGGATCGGGGCGTCCCGGGTGGTGCGGGCCCAGGCCGCGCTCACGGAGGCCGACGAGGTGGCCGCACGGGCCGATCTGGCCGAACTCCCCCTGGCGGGCGTGCCGGTGGCCGTGAAGGACAACCTCGCGGTGACCGGCGAGTCCAACCGGGTCGGCTCCGCCGCGACCCCGGACACGCCCGCCGACCACGACCATGTCACCGTGGCCCGGCTGCGGGCGGCGGGTGCGGTGGTCGTCGCACTGACGAACGTGCCCGAGCTGTGCGTCTTCGGTACCACCGAGGGCGTCCACGGCACCGCCCGCAACCCGTGGGACACCACCCGCACGGCGGGCGGTTCCTCGGGCGGCAGCGCGGCCGCGGTCGCCGCCGGCCTGGTGCCGATCGCCCTCGGCAACGACGGCATGGGCTCGCTGCGCATCCCGGCGGCCAACTGCGGTCTGGTCACCATCAAGCCGGGGTTCGGGGTCGTCCCGGCCGGCATCGGCGACGGCGACTGGTTCGGAATGTCCGAGAACGGACCCCTCGCGACGACCGTCGAGGACGCCCGGCTGATGTTTTCGGTCATCGCGGACATCGAGGTCGTACGCCCGGACGGGCCCACCCCCCGGAAAATCGCCGTCTCCGTGCGCAGCCCGCTCGCCGGAGTCGCCATCAGCAAGCCGTATACGACCGCCGTGCGGGAGGCGACCGGGCTGCTGAACCGGGCAGGTCACACCGTGCACCGTGCTGATCCGCCGTACCCGCTCTCCCTGAGCACGACCTCGCTCGCGCACTGGACGGCCGGCACCTCGGTGGACGCGGCGGGGCTCGACCCGCGGAAACTGACGCGGCGGACCCGGGTGCACGCGGCGATCGGGCGCCGGTTCGTGAAGAGCGTCCGTACCGGCAAGGCCCGGGAGCAGCTGCGGGAGCGCCTCACGCCGTTCTTCGCCGAGCACGACATCCTGCTGACGGCGGCGCTCGCCCGCCGCTCGCCCAAGGCCGGGCCGTGGCACGAGCGGGGCTGGCTGCGCAATGTGCTCGCGAACACCAACTACTCCCCGATGACGCCCCCTTGGAACCTCACCGGCTGGCCCGCCATGTCGGTCCCGTTCGGCACCCTGCCCTCGGGCGCGCCCTGCGCCGTACAGCTGGTGGGGCGGCCGGGTTCGGAGGCTGCGCTGCTGGCGCTCGCGGAGGAGCTGGAGAAGCTGCGCCCGTGGGTACGGACGGCGCCGCTCGACTAAGAACCCCTAACGGAATGATCTTCAAGATGGTTGGGTCACTCCAGGACAGACGATCTGGGGGTGCTGGATGGCACGGCCGAAGCCATGGGAAGTCGACGACGAGCTGTGGACGGTGGTCGAGCC
>NZ_JBLTJC010000617.1:0-3897 GCF_048158785.1 Streptomyces colwelliae
CCGCGGGTGCGGTCGGAGATGGCGCCGATGATCGGCTGGGCGAAGAGCGTGACGATCGACGAGGTCATCGTCACCAGCGCGAGGTTCGACTCCTTCGCGGCGGCGTCGAGGTTCTGGATCTGAGCGGTCGCGCAGTTCCTCGCGCCCCTGAAAACTGGGCGCGGCTTTCGACTGCGGGTGGGTGGGGGCTGAGCGCGCAGTTCCCCGCGCCCCTTAAACGAACCGCCCGTTTCGAAGGGGCGCGGGGCTGTATCGATATGCGGCTCCGCCGCGTGGGCGCGACAAGCCCCCACTCAGCCGCGGCTGCCCCGAAACCGAACCCCCCTCAGGGGCGCGAGGAACTGCGCGACAAGCCACAACGCACCCGCAGCCGCCCCCAACCAGCAAGCCCCGAGCTCCTAGGCGAACACGACAGTCCGGCGCCCGTTCAGCAGAATCCGGCGCTCGGCGTGCCACTTGACGGCCCGCGCCAGCGCCTGGCACTCCACGTCGCGCCCGATCGCCACCAACTGGTCCGGCGTCACGTCATGCCCCACCCGCTCGACCTCCTGCTCGATGATCGGCCCCTCGTCGAGGTCGGCGGTCACATAGTGAGCGGTCGCACCGATCAGCTTCACGCCCCGCAGGTGAGCCTGGTGGTACGGCTTCGCACCCTTGAAGCTCGGCAGGAACGAGTGGTGGATGTTGATGATCCGCCCGCTGAGCGCCTTGCAGAGGTCGTCGGAGAGGACCTGCATGTACCGGGCGAGGACGACGAGTTCGACGTTCTCCTCGCGGACCAGGTCGAGGATCCGCGCCTCGGCCTCGGCCTTGGTGTCCTTCGTCACGGGAATGTGGTGGAAGGGGATGTGGTACGACTCCACCAGCTCGGCGAAGTCCGTGTGGTTGGACACCACCGCCGCGATCTCCACCGGCAGCGCCCCGATCCGGGCCCGGAAGAGCAGGTCGTTCAGACAGTGCCCGAACTTGCTGACCATGAGCACGACCCGCATCCGGTCCGCGGCCCGGTTGATCTGCCAGTCCATGTGGAAGGAGTCACCGATCGCCGCGAAGCTCGCCCGCAGCTTCTCCACCGTCACCGGCGACTCCGCCGAGAAGTGGACGCGCATGAAGAACAGCCCCGTGTCGTGGTCGCCGAACTGCTGGCTGTCCTCGATGTTGCAGCCGGTCATGAAGAGGTAGCTCGACACGGCGTGCACGATGCCCTGCTTGTCGGGGCACGACAGGGTGAGGACGTACTGGTCGGCGGGTGCCGCGGCGGCGGTGGACTGCGCGTTCATGCAGGACAGGGTCCCATACCCCCTTGCGCGCAGGGACCGGCGTCCGCCACCCGGACCGGCCTCCCCAGCCCCGCCGGTTTACGCGGACCGCGTGATGATCTGTAGCACCTCGAGCGTCCGCGGCGGCGTGTCCGGGTCGTCCCCGTCGCTCACCGCCATCCGCACATGGGCGTCCCGTGCCGCCCGCACCGCCTCCGGCCACGCCTCGTGGTCGACGTACACGGAGACATGGGCGTCTGGGCCGACCTGGTGCATGATCCGCAGGACGCGCAGGACGGCGGTGTCCACGAGGGCCGCCTCCTGGGAGTCGCGGAAGATCGTGCCGACGTACTTCTCGGCGGACCAGTTGTCGAGCCAGGTGTCCTCGACGAGGCGGTAGACGGCGTCGGTGACGTCCCCGTACCCGTCGACACCGGCCAGCCAGACGTTCTGCTGGAACGCCGGATCGGAGAGCATGTGCAGCGCGGAACGCACGTTGCTGCGCCAGCGCCACCAGGGCATGTCGTTCAGTGGCATGCCGCCCATGGTGGAGGAGCGACGGGGGCGACGGGAAGAGTTCTCCGAACCTTGCACGGTCATCGATCGTACGTTCCTCGTCACACACACAGGAACGCCCCCCGTAATTCACCTCCACGTCACCACTTGTTGACCGCGAGTCACTCCCGGGTTAGTGGTGTGACGGAAGCGTGTCTGTCCATGACAGGCAGGCGACGCAACCGCAGCACCTTCCTCCTCACCTTCACCCGGCCCGTCAGAGCGACCGTCTTGTCGGCGGCGGCTCTGGGGGCGTGCGCCTCGCTCGTGGCCGGCTGCGGGGTCATCCCCGGTACCGCGGCGGGCTCCGGGGACGGCTCGATCACCGTCATGACCTGGGCGCCGTGGGACACCGACGCGACCAACAAGCCGGGCATGCCCGCCATGGCGACGGCGTACGCGAAGTGGATCAACAAGCACGGCGGTATCAACGGCCGCAAACTCAAGGTCCTGACCTGCAACGACCACAACAGCAGCGTGTCCGCCGCGAAGTGCGCCCGGCAGGCCGTGCAGGAGAACGTCGTCGCGGTCGTCGGCTCCTACAGCGAGTTCAGCGACTCGTACTTCGCCCCGCTGGAGGGCGCCGGCATCCCGTACATAGGCGGCTACGGCGTGACGACCGAGGAGTTCACCCGCGCCCTGTCCTACCCCGTCAACGGCGGCCAGCCCGCGCTCCTGGCGGGCCTCGGCAAGGAACTCGCCTCGACCTGCGGCCCGGTCACCCTGGTGCGGCCCGACTCCATCGCCGGCGACGACCTGCCCCCGCTGCTGAACGCCGGGCTCACCGCGGGCGGCCACGCGGCGGCGACCGACCAGCTCGCGGCCGACGACGCCACCGAGTACGCGAGCCAGTCGATCAGCGCCCTGAAGAGCGCGAGCGGCGGCACGGGCAAGGAGGGCTGTGTGGTGCCCTCGCTCGGGGACCGTACCGACACCTTCATGGACTCCTTCCGGCGCGACCGCGAGGACTATCCCGCGGTGCACGCCGCGACCGTGCTCGGCAGCGTCGACCAGACCGAGATCAACTCGACGGGCGGGCAGTCCGGGCCGTACGAGGGGTCGTACATCACGGGCTGGTACCCGGTGGCGAGCGACGCGCGCTGGGACCCGATGAAGAAGGCGATCAACGAGGTGGCCTTCGGCGACAACCGCATCGACCCCGCGGACGCGGGGGTGCAGACCACCTGGATCGCGTACACCGCGTTCAAGACCGTCGTGAACTCGCTCGGCAGCGGTGACATCACCGCCGACACCGTGCGGCGCGCCCTCGACGACGGTGTGAAGGTCACCACGGGCGGGCTCACACCGACGTTGCAGTGGAGCCCCCGCGACGACAACCTCGCCTCGGTCGGCCTGGCCCGGCTGGTCAACGCGGACGTGACCCTTCAGGTCGTACGGAAGGGCGTTCTGGTGTCCGCGAAGAAGGGCTTCTTCGACATGACGAAGACCTTGGACGGCGCGGACCTGGACTGAGGGACCGGGACCCGCGCCCTCCGTCGCTCACAGCTGGGTCGGCTGGCGCTGGGTCAGGCCGTAGGTCTTCGCGATGGTGTTCCAGAGGGCGGCGGCCTTGATCTTCTGGTTGCTGGCGACACCGCTCGCCGCGTTGCCGGCCGCGGTCTGGCCGGTCGTGCGGGCCTGGCCCTTCTTGCAGCCCTTCTTGCCGGCCGCCTGGTCGGCCCAGGCCGCGTAGTGGTTGTCGGCCGACGCCGACGCCTTCCACGCGCTGGTGAGGGCGGTGGTCAGGGCCGCGTTGTCCGGCAGCTTGTCCACCGTCAACTGCGAGAGCTTGGTGACCAGTTCGGCCCGCTGCTTGGCGGCGTTCCGCAGATCGGAGGCCGAGTCGCCGAGCTTGTTACAGGCCTTCACATTGCCTACGGCGTTGATCACCGAGGCACGGCTGCTGCCGCTGTCGGCGAGCAACTTGTCCAGGGCGACGGCCTGTTCCTTCGCGGCATCGGTGCCCGCCGACGAGGAACCGTCCGTCGCGGCCGAGGTCGCGGCGACTGTCTTGTTGCTGTCTCTTATACAAATCTGACGCTGCCGACTAGGAATCGATTAGTACTTACAATCTCCATCGTGG
>NZ_JBLTJC010000618.1:0-3892 GCF_048158785.1 Streptomyces colwelliae
CGGTCGGTGCCGAGGAGTCGGATGCGCTCTACGACCAGTGGACCATCCCGGCGCCGGGCAAGCCGCTGTTCGAGGCCGCCGGCGCCAACTCCTCGATCACGGGGAACTCGTCCAGGGCGGGCGCGTCCTTGGGGCCGAGCTTCGCGGAGTCGAACTGCTCGGCCCGGTGCGGGGCGGCGACCAGGACGTGCTCCTCGTCGCAGAGCGTTGTCGCGGTGAGCAGAGCACCTCGCGGACGGGCCGTACTGATGGCCAGATCATGATGTCCGGCGGCCAGTCCCTCCAGGGTCTCCTCGGCGTTCCCGAAGGACGCGCGCAGCGCGAAGCCCTGGCCGTCGTCGCCGGTCAGCTCCGTGAGCGCGGGCAGCGCCCGCTCGGCGGTGAACTCAGGGGGACCGGCGAGGTGCAGGGTGCGCAGCGAGGCGTCGTTGTCGGGCCCCGTCTCGGCTATCTCCACGAGGGCGTCGAGATGGGGTGCGGCCTTGTGCGCGAGTTCGTCGCCCATGGTCGTGGGGGTGACCCCGCGGGCCTGGCGCAGGAACAGGGGGCGGCCCAACTGCCGTTCCAGGGTGCGGATCTGGGACGTCACCGCCGGCTGCGAGAGACCGAGCAGGGCCGCGGCGCGGGTGAAGGAGCCGGCCCGGTGCACGGTCACGAAGGTGCGCAGCAAGGCCAGATCCATGGCACGCACTCTCCTTCCCCCACCCTTCCTCCGGCCCCGGGCAGGGCCCAACTATAAATAAGTCGATAGGCCGCTGTCGCTACTGTGATTGGACACTGACACAGAGTCAACTAGCCTTGTGCGCGCGGTTCTTCGCGCGCAGAACCGAGGACGGTCCGAGCCACGAGGGGGGAGGCTCGGACCGTCCGTTGTGCGTAGCCGGACACCGACCGGCGGTACGTAAGGCGGTCACCGCGCCGACTCGTCCAGCGCACGCAGCACATCCGCCACCAGGTCCTCGGGGTCCTCGGCACCGACCGAGAGACGAACGAAGCCCTCCGGTACCGCGTCCCCGCCCCAGCGTCCCCGCCGTTCGGCGGTGGACCGCACCCCGCCGAAGCTCGTCGCGTCGTCCACGAGGCGCAGTGCTTCGAGAAAACGCTCGGCACGCGTGCGCGTGGGCAGCGTGAACGAAACCACACACCCGTAGCGCCGCATCTGCTGCGAGGCGATCTTGTACGAGGGGTCGTCGGGCAGCCCCGGATAGCGCAGGCCCGTCACGTCGGCGCGTTCACGCAGGGCCTTCGCGAGGGTCAGCGCGGTGGCGTTCTGCCGGTCGACACGCAACTGGAGCGTGGCGATCGAACGGTGCGCGAGCCAGGCCTCCATGGGCCCGGGAATCGCGCCGACCACCTTGCGCCAGCGGCGTACGGCGGCCATCGCGGAGGCGTCGGTCCCGGCGACGTACCCGAGGAGGACGTCCCCGTGCCCGGTGAGCTGCTTGGTGCCGCTCGCCACGGCGAAGTCGGCGCCGAGTTCCAGCGGGCGCTGTCCCAGGGGCGAGGCGAGGGTGTTGTCGACGGCCACGAGAGCGCCACGCGCGTGTGCCGCCTCGGCCAGCCGCCGTACGTCACACACGTCGAGGCCGGGGTTCGACGGGGTCTCCATCCACAGCAGCTTGGCGCCGTCGAGAAGGTCGAGCTGGGCGTCCCCGCCGGTCGGCGCGGTGCGCACCTCGATGCCGTACGCCTCCAACTGCTCGCGCACCAGGGGCAGTACCTGGTAGCCGTCGTCGGGCAGCACGACCGCGTCGCCGGCGCGCAGCTGGGAGAAGAGCACCGACGAGATGGCGGCCATGCCGGAGGCGAACACGAGCGTCTCGACGCCGTCCCGCCCAGGCGCCTCCAGCTCGCCGATGGCGTTCTCCAGGTGGGTCCAGGTTGGGTTCTCGTCGCGGCCGTACTTGTACGGTCCCGCCGCCTCGCCCGGTAGATGGAAGTGCGCGGCGAACACCGGCCCGGGGAGCGTCGGTTCGTACTTGACCGCCTCGGGCAGACCGGCCCGCACCGCGCGTGTGCCGTCCCCCGCGCTGTTCCCGATACCTCCGGATGCAGCGGAATCACTCATACCGCTCGTCCCTCCACTTCGTTCCGCACCACGGCGAGCAGACCCTCGCTCGCCGCCTCCACCATCTCAAGACACTCATCGAAGCCGTCCAGGCCCCCGTAGTACGGATCCGGTACGTCGAGGTCGTTGCCGGCGCCGGGGTCGTAGGAGCGGAGCAGGTGGACCTTCTGGGCGTCCTGCTCGGTCGGGGCGAGGCGGCGCAGGGTCTTGCGGTGGCCGGAGTCGAGGGCGATGACGAGGTCCAGGCTGGAGAACCAGGCGGCCTGGAAGCGGCGGGCGGCGTGGTCGGTGCCGTAGCCGTGCTCCTCCAGGACGGCGACGGCGCGCGGGTCGGCGCCGTCGCCCTCGTGCCAGCCGTCCGTGCCCGCGCTGTCGACCTCGACCAGGCCGTCGAGCCCGGCCTCCGCCACCCGCGCGCGGAAGACCGATTCGGCCATCGGCGAACGGCAGATGTTCCCGGTGCAGACGAAGCTGACGCGGTACGCCATCGCGCGCTCAGTCCCCCTCGGGCAGGACGACGTTGAGCGCCCAGGAGACGACCGAGATGATCAGGCCGCCCAGGACGGCGGTCCAGAAGCCCTCGACATGGAAACTCAGGTCGAGCTTGTCGGCCAGCCACGAGGTGAGCATCAGCATCAGCGCGTTGACCACCAGGGTGATCAGACCGAGCGTCAGGATGAACAGCGGGAAGGTCAGTACCTTGACGATCGGCTTGACCAGGAAGTTCACGATGCCGAAGACCAGGGCGACGAGGAGCAGTGTCCAGATCTTCTTGAAGGTGCTGTCACCGGTCAGGGTGATCTTGTCGAGCAGCCATACGGCGACCGCCAGGGCACCCGCGTTGGCGATCGTCTTGACTAGGAAATTCTTCATGTGTCTGATCGTGACAGAAGAGATCGACTCCGAGCGTGGACGAGGGCGATGAAGGCATTCCGGTTGGATGAACTGGAGGCGGAGCGCGCCGCCAACGACGGCGCGTACCTGCAGTTCCTGCGCGAGAAGAACATGTCGGTCGGCCTGTACGCGCTCGACTCCGGCGAGCACGACCGTCAGCAGCCGCACAACCAGGACGAGGTGTACTTCGTGGTGAGCGGCCGGGCCGCGATCACCGTCGGCATGGAGACCACCCAGGTGGCGCGCGGCAGCGTCGTCTACGTGCCGGCCGGGGTGGCCCACAAGTTCCACCACATCAGCGAGGACCTGCGGGTGCTGGTGGTGTTCTCCCCTCCGGAGGCCTGAGCCTTCGTCGGAGCCCCCGGCTCTCCACCCGGAGCCTGACCCGCGTCTCAGGGTTCCCTAGGGGAACGGTCAGGGGAGGACAAGGGATGCGAGGGCCCCGTTCGGCCATCGGCCGCCCTAGCATCGAGTGCAGGACATCAGAGATCCGGCGCGGGAGTGCCGGACACAGACCGGACCCGGTTCGAGCGACGGGCGGAGAGGTACAGGACGAGGACAATGGGTGAGATCTTCGCGGGACTGCCGTGGTGGGTGAAGTGGGTCGCGGTGCCGGTCATCGCCCTGGTCGTGTTCGGCGGGCTGATAGCGACCGTCGTGGGCTTTGTCATCGGACTGCTCTTCAAGGCGCTGGTCTTCGTGGCCCTGGTCGGCGGACTGGTCTACATCGTGCGGAAGTTCACGTCGAGTTCCTCCTCGCGCGGCGACTGGTGAGGTCCCTGCTGGGCAACCGGTGATCGGTAACAGGAATCACCGGTTCCCTCGGGCGGGGGAAGTTTCCCGGACAGGGCGTCTGTGGGCGGTGGCGGGCGGTTAAAGTCCGGAATTCGACGCGGGGACGAACCCCGCGGGCGGCGCACCCCCTCCCCG
>NZ_JBLTJC010000619.1:0-3833 GCF_048158785.1 Streptomyces colwelliae
TGTTTGGCGAGTGCGGGTGCGTTGTGGCTGGTCGCGCCCACGCGGCGGAGCCGCATATCGATACAGCCCCGCGCCCCTAGGGAGTTGCACCGCCCTGGGGTACATGTCAGCGCTGGTATCTCGCCAGTACCAAGTTGCCGTCCCTCTCCAGGCGTTGGCGTAGGTCGGCGAGGGTGATCGCTCCGCTGTAGTACTCCTGGAACGCCGGAGTCGCCACCTTGTCCTTCCACTCGGGATAGCCGCGTACGGACTGCGCAGGTGCCGAGACGAGGTGGTCGGCGAGGGCCGTACCGGTCGCCCAGTCGTCCTTGGTGGTGTGCAGGGCGGGGTCTGTGAGGGCCTGCGTGCCGGTGGGGAGCATCCAGTCGCCCAGGGCGAGTCGGACCATGTTCTTGGGCTGGAGGAGGAAGTCGATGAACTCGGCGGCCTCCTTCTTGTGCGGGCTGTCCTCGGCGATGGACAGGGTCTGCGGGCTGACGCCCTGGGTGAGGCCGTCGGCGCCGGCCGGGGCGGGCAGGACCTGCCAGTCGAAGCCCTTGGGCGCCTGCTGCGCGATCTGCTGCCGGTAGGAGAAGCCGAGCGGGATCATCGCGTACTTGCCGCCGAAGAACCCGGGCAGGGTGTCGGAGCCGCCGCTGCCGAGGGTGGTGGGCGAGGCGCTGTGGTCCACGTCGACCTGGTCGTGGATGGTGCGCGGTACGACCTGGTCGGCCGTGTCGAAGCGGACGGTCACCTTGCCGTCCGTACCCCGGTGGAACAGCTCGCCGCCCGTCGACAGCGACAGGTTGAGCGTGGCGGACACCGGCTCCTTGAGCGGCCAGGCCACGCCGTACTTGCCGTCGCCGCTCAACTGTCGGGTGATGGCCCTGAACTCGGGCCAGCTCCAAGGGTGTTCGGGGGTCGGGATGCGGACGCCCGCCTTCTTCAGCCAGGTCGCGTTGGCGATCAGTACCCGTGGCTCCTGGAGGAACGGCACGCCGTAGATCCCGTCCCCGAAGGTCGCCGTGTCCCAACTGCGCTGCGGGATCTCGGACTTGAGCCGGGCGGGCAGCAGGTCCCGGAGGTCGGCGAGGTAGCCGCCGTAGGCGAAGTCCGCGAGGTCGTCGGAGGCGTCGTGGATGATGTCCGGCGCCTCACCGCCCTCGAAGGAGGTGAGCAGCTGGTCGTGGACGCTGTCCCAACTGCCCTGCACGTACTCGACCTTGACGTCGGGATGGGTGGCGTTCCACTCCTTCACCAGTTCCTTGTTGGCGGTGACGGACTCGTCCTGCCAGGCCAGGGACTGGAAGCGGAGAGTGATCCGGCCGTCCGAGGAGCCGTTGCCGCCGCCTCCCGTGCAGCCGGCGAGGAGCAGGATCAGCGCGAGGGTGAGGATCCAGCGTGGCCGCATCAGCTCTTCACCGCCCCGGTGAGCATGCCGCCCGTGATCCGGCGCTGGATCAGGGCGAAGACGATCAGCGAGGGCAGGGTCGCGAGGAACGCGGCGGCGGCCAGCGGGCCGAGGTCGGCGACGCCCTCCGCGCCGATGAAGTGGGTGAGGACGACCGGCAGGGTCTGTTTCTCCGGGGTCTTGAGCAGGACCAGCGCGAAGAAGAACTCGTTCCACGCGGTGACGAACGCGAACAGTGCCGTCGCCACGATTCCCGGCGCGAGCAAGGGCGCCGTCACCGACACCAGTGTCCGCAGCCTCCCCGCCCCGTCGACCGCGGCCGCTTCCTCCAACTCCGGTGGTACCGCCCGTACATACCCGACGAGCATCCACAGCGCGAACGGCAGCGACCACACGACGTAGACCAGCACCAGCCCGGCCAGGGAGTCGATCAGCCGCAGGTTCTTCAGCACCAGGAACAGCGGGATGATCACCAGTACGAACGGGAACGCCTGGCTGACCACCACCCACCCGGTCGCGGCCCGCGCGAGCGGCGTCCGGCGCCGGGCCATGACCCAGGCCATCGGTGTCGCGATCACCACGGCGATCAGCGCGGCCCCGAGCGCGGCGAGCAGGGAGTTCGACGCGGCGTGCAGCAGCGGCTGTTCGTCGAAGGCCTGGCGGAAGTTGGCGAGGGTGGGGTGCCTCGGGATCCAGGTGGGGTGCAGACTGCCCAGCTCGCGCGGGGACTTGAAGGCGGTGGAGATCAGCCAGAGGAGGGGGAAGGCGAGGAAGACGAGATACGCGAGCAGGGCGACGTACTGGCCGGCCCGGACGCCGGTGCTGGTCCTCATCCCTGAGGTGCTCCTGGTCCTCGATGTGCTCCTGGTCCTCATGAGTCGTCGCCTCCCCTCAACCGTCCTACGAGGAAGACGGCGAGGAGCACCGAGATCACCGCGACCATCACACATCCCATCGCCGCCGCGTAGCCGAACTGGCCGTAGCGGAAGGCCTCTTCGTAGGCGAAGAGCATGGGCAGCCGGGTGCGGCCGCCGGGTCCGCCGTTGGTCAGGACGTAGACCAGGGCGAACGAGTTGAAGTTCCAGATCAGGTTGAGCGCCGTGATCGCCAGCGCGACCGGCCGGAGGGCGGGCCAGGTGACCGTGCGGAAGCGGCGCCAGGCTCCGGCGCCGTCGACCGCCGCCGCCTCGTGCAGTTCGCGCGGGGTGTTCTGGAGTCCGGCGAGCAGGGCGACCGTCGTCTGCGGCATGCCGGCCCAGACGCCGACGACGATCACGGCGGGCAGCGCGGTCGTCAGGCTGCTGAGCCAGTCCCGGCCGTTCCCGAGGCCGAGGTCGTGCAGGGTCTCGTTGAGGATGCCGGCGTCCGGGTTGTAGACGATGCGCCACATGATGCCGACGACGACCTCAGGCATCGCCCACGGGACGATCGCGAGGGCCCGGGCGAGCCAGCGCAGCCGTAGATCCTGATTGAGGAGCAGGGCGAGGCCGAGGGCGAGGAGGAACTGCGGCACGGTCACGCCGACCGCCCACACCAGCCCGATCCGGAACGACTCCCAGAACAGCGTGTCGTGCAGCAGATCCCGGAAGTTGAGACCGCCGATCCACTGGGTGGGCGCGGTGCGGCCCGACTGGGAGTCGGTGAAGGCCAGCAGGACGCCGTAGAGGAGGGGTCCGACGCTGAGCACGAGGATCGGGATCAGGGCGGGCAGGACGAGGAACCAGGCCGCGTGGTCGTGAGTGCGTCGCCGGTGGCCCCGGCTGGGCGCGCGACTCGACGGCCTCCTCACCTCCGTCACCGATGTCATGGAATCAGCCCCTTTGCACGGCCCGGTCGGGCCCCGTCATGGTCGTGAACACGTCGTGCCTCGTCAAGGCACCTCGCACGCCGTCCCACCTGTGCGAATGCGACACTGGCGGTCGGATGGCGGGAACCCGACGCCGTACGCACACGCACAGGGATCACTCGGAGGCGGACGATGGACGAGGCACGGGCCCGGGACGTACTGGCCGCGGCGGACGTACTGCCCGGCCCGGCACGGGACGCGCGGCTCCTCGCCCTCGGCGAGAACGCGGTGTTCGCCGCAGGTGACCTGGTCGTCAAGGTCGGTCGCGACGCCGAACTCCTCGACCGCGCCCGGCGCGAGCTGGACATCGCGCTGTGGCTGGCCGAGTCGGACGTCCCGGCGGTGCGCGCCGCCGACCCGAAGGCACACCTGGTCGAGGGGCACCCGGTCACGGTGTGGCACCGGCTGGCCGATTCCGTACGCCCGGCCGAGCCCCGGGATTTGGCCGAACTGCTACGGGTGGTCCACGCCCTTCACGCGGCCCGAGGTCGTCGACCCGGTGTCCTCGTGGAAGTGGCGGGTCTCCTGGATGATCGTGCCGCCGGAGTTCAGCACCGCGGCGTGGCGCTGGATCTCGTAACGGGCCGCACGCTCCAC